>JAITUD010000215.1 GCA_031286555.1 Microbacterium sp.
GTCTCGAACGCGGCGCAGCACCACCAGTTCGCGCAGGCGGGGGTCGTCGGCGGGAGTCACGGTCACCTCACGATCCTGGCACGCGGTGTCGCGTTCCACGCAGGAGAGTCCTATACCACTACGCTGGTACCTGCCTCACAGGAGGTTCCCAGAAAGGAAACATCATGTCTGATGCTCTCTCGGAAGCGAAGGGCTTCGTCAAGTCCGTCCGGGTCTTCCTCGCCGTCTCGGGCGCAGTCGCGCTCATCGCCGGCCTCATCCTGCTCATCTGGCCCGGTAAGTCCGCTGTGATCGTCACCGCGATCATCGCCGCCTACCTGATCGTCGCCGGCCTCGTCTACATCGCGCTCGGCATCTTCTCCAAGGAGAAGGGCGGCTGGTCGCGCGTGGGCCACATCGTGCTGGGCCTGATCTACATCGTCGCCGGCGTGATCGCGTTCACGAACCTCGCAGCGGCGACGGCGACGCTGGCCTTCGTGGTCGCCATCCTGATCGGTGTCAGTTGGATCATCGACGGCATCGTCTCGCTCAGCCTGCTGAGCAAGGCCGCCTCGAAGACCTGGACCGTCATCTACGCGATCCTCAGTATCATCGCCGGAATCGTGGTGCTGTTCTCGCCGATGTTCGCCGCTGTCGTGCTGTGGTGGATCCTGGGCATCGCCCTGATCGTGCTCGGCATCGTGCAGATCGTCCGTGCGATCACGCTCGGCAAGGACGCGAAGGAGATCGAGGACACGCTGAAGAGCGACGCCTCGGCCTGACCCGTCCCTCATGAGAGTGGCCCCGTCCGATCGGACGGGGCCACTCTCATGTGCAGTGCGTGATCACTCGGCGATGAATCCCGAGGTGTCCCCCACCAGACGGGTGTTGTCGGCGGGCACCGGGTCGACGGCCGCCTGGGCGACTTCGGCGGCGAACTCCGACACGTTGTAGAGCTTGCCGGCCGACTCACGGCGCTCGGAGATCGCGCCGGGGTTCATGCGCTCCAGCAGCGTGGCGGTGATGGTGCCCTCGATCATGTCCCCGGAGACGACGGTGAACCCGACGCCCGCCTCGGCGAGGCCGGGGATGAGCTCGCGGAGCGCGTCCTCGCCGGCGCGCTTCGACTTCGCGACCGGCTCGTACTCGGGCATGGTCGGCGTGGTGCGGATGAAGTGCGCCTGGTGGCTGGTCACGAAGACGACACGCGAGCCCTCGCCCAGCAGGGGCCGTGCCTGGGTGAGCACGTCGACCTGCGCATCGCGGTTGAGCGTGAGCGCGTAGTCCTCGGCCATGCCGGACTCCATGCCGCCGGAAGCGTTCAGGACCAGGATGTCGAGGCGTCCGAACTCCTCGTCGACCTTCGCGAGCATCTCGCCGACGGATACCGGGTCGGTGAGGTCTGCGGCGACCACGAGAGCCTTGCGGCCGAGTGCGCGCAGCTCGGTCGCGAGCTTCTCGGCACGGGGTGCCTTGTTGCGGTAATTGATCACCACATCGGCCCCGGCCTGCGCGAAGTAGCGGACGGTGTCGGCGCCGATGCCCCGCGACGATCCGGTGACCAGCGCCACCTTGCCGTCGAGGGATCCAGCGGGAAGAACGTCGGTCACTGGTGCTCCTTGGAATGCTGTGTTTCGCCGCGACCGCGACGATCTCAGCCTACCGCGGAGGGGCCCGCCGACCCCGTCCTGGCCCGTGGTAGGTTCGCAGCAGAGGGAAGGGCGAGCATGATCGAGATGTTCGAGCAGTGGGCGTGGATCGGCTGGTTGGTGCTGATCGCGCTGTTCCTCGTGATCGAGATGCTGAGCCTCGACTTCACCTTCCTGATGCTGGCGTTCGGCGGTGGTGTCGGCCTCATCACCGACCTGGTCGGCGTGCCGCTCTGGCTGCAGGTGATCATCGCGGCCGTCGCCGCGGCGTTGTTCATCCTCTTCCTGCGTCCGCCGCTGCTGCACCGTCTGAGGCGCGGCGAGGACCCGACCAAGTCGAACGTCGATGCGCTGATCGGGCTGCACGGCACCGCCCTGGCCGAGATCACCAAGGTCAGCGGCTCGGCCAAACTCGGCAACGGCGACACCTGGACGGCGCGCAGCGCCACCGACGCGCCGATCCCTCGCGGGGGGCGCGTGGAGGTCGTCGAGATCACCGGGGCGACGGCTGTCGTGCGCTCCGTCAGCGAATAGGAGAATCGTGGACGAGTCGTTCATCCCCACCGCGATCGGGTGGATCCTCGCGATAGCGGTCATCATCCTGGTGATCGTCACAGTCGCCCGGGCGATCCGCATCATCCCGCAGGCCACCGCCGGAGTCGTCGAGCGGCTGGGGCGCTACCACAAGACGCTGACACCGGGACTGAACCTGCTGGTGCCGTTCATCGACCGCCTCCGCCCTCTCATCGACATGCGCGAGCAGGTCGTCTCGTTCCCGCCGCAGCCGGTGATCACCGAGGACAACCTCGTGGTCTCGATCGACACCGTCGTCTACTTCCAGGTGACGGATGCCCGGGCAGCGACCTACGAGATCGCGAACTACCTCGGTGCCGTCGAGCAGCTCACCACCACCACCCTGCGCAACGTGGTCGGCGGGCTCAACCTCGAAGAGGCCCTGACCAGCCGCGACGAGATCAACGGACAGCTGCGCGTCGTCCTCGACGAGGCCACCGGAAAGTGGGGCATCCGAGTCGGCCGCGTCGAGCTGAAGGCGATCGATCCGCCCGTCTCCATCCAGGACTCGATGGAGAAGCAGATGCGTGCCGAGCGTGACCGCCGTGCCGCCATCCTCACCGCCGAGGGCTCCAAGCAGTCCCAGATCCTCGAGGCCGAGGGACAGCGCCAGGCCGCGATCCTCAAGGCCGAGGGTGACAAGCAGGCCGCTGTGCTGCGCGCCCAGGGCGAGGCGGAGGCGATCAACAACGTCTTCACCGCGATCCATCAGGGCCAGCCGGATGACAAGCTGCTCGCCTACCAGTACCTGCAGATGCTGCCGAAGATCAGCGAGAGCCCGTCCAGCAAGCTGTGGATCATCCCGAGCGAGCTGACCGAAGCGCTGAAGAACTTCGGCAGCGCATTCACGCCGAAGCCGGATGGCACTCCCCAGGCGCCGCCGAAGCTGCCCGGCGCGTGACGCACCCGTATCTCGACGGAGCCCGGCTCCCCCGTGTCCTCGCTCACCGCGGTCTCGCGACCCCGGAGGGCGAGGACTCGTCCGTGTGGGAGAACTCCGCGGGCGCCTTCGCGCAGGCCGTGACAGCCGGCGCCGAGTACATCGAGAGCGACTGCCAGGTGACCGCCAACGGCGACGTCGTACTCTTCCATGACGACACGCTGGAGCGCCTGACCGGCGACCCTCGCGCGGTCTCGACGGTGCGCACGGCGGAGCTTCGCGATATCTTCGCCGAGCACGGCGGCCTGATGACGGTGGCCGAGGCTCTCGCCGCCTTCCCCGACACGCGCTTCAACATCGACGTCAAGACGGATGCTGCGGCCGACCCGATCGGCCCCCTGATCGCTCCGCACACCCGGCGCGTGCTGATCACGAGCTTCTCGGACGCCCGCCGCCGCCGTGCACTCGACTCGATCCGACGAGCGGGCGCGGCGGACCGTCCCGCCACCTCCGGCGGGAGCCGCACGATCGTGGCGCTGCGCGCGCTGTCTGCACTGCACCTCTCCCCCGGCGGCGTCCTGCGCGGCATCGATGCCGTGCCGATCCCCGTCGCTCAGGGATCGATTCGGGTGCTGACCCCGGCGCTGCTCCGTGCCGCCCACCGGCACGGTGTCGAGGTGCATGTCTGGACCGTCAACGAGCCGGAACAGATGCGCGAACTCGTCGCCCTCGGAATCGACGGCATCATCAGCGATCACGTCGACATCGCACTGCGAACCCTGAAGAGTTGAGAGTTTCTCTGACTTATATGCGCTGACCCCTGGGATTCCACTGTGAAAAGCTCTAGGATTCAGGCCCTGTGGATGATCCGCACAGACAGGTTCGTTATACCTGACAGCGACGAGAGGACCACACAATGGCAGATCGCAGCCTGCGCGGCATCCGACTCGGCGCCCAGAGCTTGCAGAGCGAAGAGGGCGTCGTCTTCATGGAGCGGAGCGCCACCACCTATGCGTGCCCGGTTTGCGGGCACGAGACCACCCTGATGTTCGCCGCAGACGCGGAGCCCCCGCAGACCTGGGAGTGCCGTTCCTGCGGCGCCGACGCTCTGCTCGAGGTCGACGGCAAGCCCGTCACTCCGGTCGAGGAGGACGGCAAGGCCGCCCGCACCCACTGGGACATGCTGCTCGAGCGCCGTACCCGCGCCGAGCTCGAAGAGCTGCTCGAGGAGCGGCTCGCCTACATCCGCGCCCGTCGTGGCGCCGGCGACGACCCGACTCGCCAGAAGATCGGGGCCTGATCAGGCCCGCCGCCGTCGGGCGAGCACGCCGCTGAGCACGAGCCCGGCGATGCCGCCCCACAGCAGGACCTGCTCAAGCCAGGGTCCGATCACGACTCCAGCCGTGAGGCCGGTGCGAAGCTCGACATCGTCGAGCAGCGCACCGGCCTCATCCGCGTCCAGGGTCGACATCGTCGACCCATCGGGGCGGATCGTCTGACTCGTGCCGACCGTGGAGATGTTGACCACGCTGCGGCCGGTCTCGATCGCGCGGGTGCGCGCGAAGGCCAGCTGCTGCAGGTTCTCGTCGGTGCCGCGGAAATCGGCGTTGTTCGTCTGGAAGATCAGCACCCGCGCGCCCCCGGCCACGCCCTCGCGGATGACCTCGTCGTAGATCACGTCGAAGCAGATCGCGAGTCCCACCGGCACGTCGCCGACGCGCATCAGCGGCGGGTTGGTGCCGGGGGTGTACTCGCGCTGCAGCAGGCCGATCAGGTCGGGCGCGAGCGCGCCCCAGAACTCACGGTTCGGCACATACTCGCCGAAGGGCACCGGATGCCGCTTGTCGTGGATCTGGTCGGCGGTGCCGTCCGAGGTCCACAGGAACGAGGTGTTGAAGATGTCCTTGCCCCGCTCGGTCGCCGTGTTCGCGAGCAGCGGTGCACCGGACTTCGTCACGACCCGAGTGAGACGCCGCGCGGTTCCGGGGTCCTGGAACGGGTCGTAGCCGGCTGAGCCCTCCGGCCAGACGACGAGATCGACATCTTCGCCGTACAGCGTCTCGGTCGCCGCCATCTGCGAATCGATGATGGCGTACGGCTCGCGGTGATCGAAGTATCCCGTGGGTCCGTTGCCCTGCACCGCGCCGATGCGCATGTCCCCGGCGGAGGACGTCGGGAACAGCGGGGTGAGCAGCAGCACGAGCACGAGCACGACCGGAGCGATCAGCCGCAGCGGTCGACGCCAGGACCCCGTGCGCACCAGCTCGATCACCAGAGCCGTCGTCGTCACGATGAGGAAGCTCAGCCCGCTGACGCCGAGCCAGGACGTCACGGCCCCGAGCGGGCTCTCGGACTGCGTCATGCCCAGGCGTGCCCACGGGAAGCCGCCATAGGGCCAGTTGCCCAGGAACAGCTCGTGTGCGGTCCAGAGCGCGCCCACGAGCACGGGCAGCATGAACAGACGGCCGCGAGGCCAGGCCCGCGGGACCCAGCGGTAGGCGAGCGCGATCGGCAGCAGCGCGAACGCGGTGAGTCCGCCCTCCACGACGCTCAGCGCCGCCCAGGGGATCGTGCCGAGGTACCTCGAAGTCCACGACACCAGCAGCCCGAAGAAGACGAGCCCGTAGACCAGACCGACCAGAATCGCGCTCCAGGACCGGCGCCCGATCAGCGAGAGCAGCAGCACCGCCACGCCGGGGAAGATCAGCGGCCAGATCGCCGGTTCCGGGAACGCCACCCGCATCAGGACCGCAGCGAGCGCCGCGGCGGGCAGAGCGAGCCAGAGCGGCATCAGCGGCTGCGGCCGCTGTGCGCGGTCGGTGTCGGGCATCCGGTTCCTACACTCCCGAATAGGCGACGATGCCGCGGCGCACCCCGTCGAGCGCGCGTCGCGCCGTGCGGGCCAGCTCTCCGTCTTCGGCGACGATGGAGAGCTGATCGAGCAGATCGATGGTCTGCTTGGCCCACCGGACGAAGTCGCCTGCGGCCATGTCGGCCTCGATGAGCACCCGATCGAGCATGCCGCCGCGCGCCCATTCGTGCATGGCCGCGGCGAGACCTGGTGCGAGCGCCTCGGTGCCGGGCAGACGGTGGTCCTGCTCGAGGTCGTCCAGTTCGGCCCACAGCTCGGCGGTGCGGTCGTAGGCGATGCGGAACGCGCCGCGGGGCATGCTGCGCTCCCCCGCGTTCTGCTCGTCCCGCCGGGGCTCGTAGACCAGGCAGCAGGCCATCGCGGCCAGCGAGGGTGCGTCCAGTTGCTTCCAGAGGCCCTGGCGCAGTGCCTCCGCGACGAGCAGGTCGCGCTCACCGTAGATGCGGCGCATCGTGCGCCCGGCATCAGTCAGCGCCAGATCGTCGCCCTCGCCAGTGACGTACCCGACGACCTCGAGCACCTCGAGCACCCGGTCGAAGATCCGAGCCACCGTGCCGGTGCGGTTCTCGATCTGACGACGGGTGCGATCGGTCTCGCGCTTGAGCTTCCAGTACCGCTCCGCCCAGCGGGCGTGCGCTTCCCGGTCGGGGCAGGCGTTGCAGGGATGCCGCTGCATCCGGGTGCGCAGCTGCTGGATCTTGTGCAGGCGCTTGTCCCGCACGGCGCGCGGCGCCGCGGCGTCCTTGCGATGCTTCTTCTCGAGATCGCTGAGCTCGCGCCGGATGCCGGCGTACTCCGTGAAGTCGCCGTGCTCGCAGGTCATGGCCTCGACGTAGCCCGCCAGCGACGTCTCGGCCTCCTTCACCTGCCTGGCCAGGCCCACCACGGCACGGTCGGCCTGGAACTGTGCGAACGACGACTCCAGGATCTCGCGCGCCCGCGCGCGGCCGAAGCGGTCGATGAGGTTGACGGCCATGTTGTACGTGGGCCGGAAGCTGGAGTTCAGGGGGTAGGTGCGGCGGGAGGCGAGTGCCGCCACGGCCTGCGGGTCCATTCCCTCGGTCCACTGCACGACGGCGTGGCCCTCGACGTCGATGCCCCGACGGCCCGCGCGACCGGTCAGCTGGGTATACTCCCCCGACGTGATCGCGACACGCGCCTCGCCGTTGAACTTCTCCATCTTCTCCAGCACCACGGTGCGCGCCGGCATGTTGATGCCCAGCGCGAGCGTCTCGGTGGCGAAGACCGCCTTCAGCAGCTTGCGCTGGAACAGCTCCTCGACGACCTCTTTGAAGGCCGGCAGCAGACCGGCGTGGTGCGAGGCGATGCCGCGCTCCAGGTCGTCGCGCCACTGCCAGAAGCCCAGCACGTCCAGGTCCTCGTCGCGCAGAGCCCTCGTGCGGTCGTTCGCGATCTCGCGGATCTCTGCGCGCTCCTCGGCCGTCGTCAGACGCAGCCCGGAGCGCCGGACCTGCTGCACGGCCGCGTCGCAGCCGACCCTGCTGAAGATGAAGAAGATCGCGGGGAGCAGGTTGGCGTTGTCGAGCAGACGAACGACGTCGGCCCGGTCCATCCGCTCGATGCGGCGGATGTTGGCGGAGCGGACCGGACGCTTGCCGCCGCGCGGCGGGCGCTTGGCCTGGTTTCCGGAGTGTCGCGCGCTGCGGAACTCCTGCGCACGCCTGTTGTCGTCGTACCTCGAACCGGTGAACGAGCGGATGCGCATGAGCTCCTGGTTCACCTGCGCGGTGGCGACGCCGGCCCTGTCGTCGAAAAGCGGGAGCAGGTCGTCGCGCACCAGCACGTGCTGCTCGAGCGGCACGGGGCGGGTCTCTGAGACGATCACGTCGGTGTCGCCGCGCACGGTGTCGAGCCAGTCGCCGAACTCCTCGGCGTTCGACACGGTCGCGCTGAGCGACACCAGCCGCACGGACGGCGGCAGGTGCAGGATGACCTCTTCCCAGACCGGCCCTCGGAACCGGTCGGCGAGGTAGTGCACCTCGTCCATGACCACGTACCGCAGCCCGGTGAGCGCCGGCGAGTCGGCGTACAGCATGTTCCGCAGCACCTCTGTGGTCATCACCACGACGCGCGCATTCCCGTTGATGTTGGTGTCGCCCGTGAGCAGGCCCACCTCGTCCTCGCCGTACACGTCGACGAGCTCACGGAACTTCTGGTTCGAGAGCGCCTTCATCGGCGTCGTGTAGAACGCCTTGTCACCGGAGGTCTGCATCGCGAGATGGATCGCGAACTCTCCGACGATGGTCTTGCCGGCCCCGGTGGGGGCCGCGACCAGCACGCTGCGGCCCGCCTCGAGCGACTGGCAGGCCGCCACCTGGAACGGATCCAGCCGGAAGCGCTGCTGCGCGGCGAACTCCGCCGTCTGCGGGTGATCGCGTCGGTCGTTCGCCTCTGCGAACCGATCGGCGGCCGACGTCATGCGGGGATGTCGGGGTCGAGCCCCATCGCGATCATGCGCTTGCGCTTTCGGCGGTCGAAGATCAGCGCCAGTCCTCCGGCGGCGAAGTACAACACCGTCAGGATGCCGGCGAGCAGGAACATGCTGACGACGTCGGCGGGCGGGGTGGCGATGGCGGAGAACACGATCGCCACGAGGATGGCCCAGCGCCAGCCCTTGAAGATCGCCTTGCCGGAGATGATGCCGGCGAGGTTCAGACCGATCATGAACACCGGTGTGACGAACGAGACGCCCACCACGATCAACAGCTTGAAGATGAAGTCGTAGTAGTACCGGGCATCCATGAAGTTGGTGCCCGCGTTGGGGGTGAACCCCACCAGCATCTCGATCACGTGCGGGCTGACCAGCATCGCCGTATAGCAGCCGGCGAAGAAGAGCGGCACCGCCGCGCCGACGAACCCGATCGTGTACTTGATCTCCTTGCGGGTCAGTCCGGGCATGATGAACGCCCAGATCTGCCACAGCCACACCGGCGCGGCGAGCGTCAGCCCGATCGCGAAGGCGATGCGCATGCGCAGATCGAACGATGACGTGACCGTGCCGAAGTTCAGCGACACGTAGTTCACGCCCCGCTCCGCCTGCAGATCAGCGATCGGCTTCGAGATGAAGTGGATGATCGGATCCGTCACGAGGAACGCCACGATCATCGCGATGACGATCGTGATCGCCGCGATCGTCAGTCGCTTGCGGAGCTCGCGCAGGTGTGCGCCGAGCGACATCCGACGGTCGTGGCGAGGCTGTTCCTCGACGGGCGAGGAATCAGTCACTGCCACCGCCGTCAGCTGGTCTTGTCAGCGCTGGACGGTGCGTCCTTCTGCGGTCCGGTCGAACCGCTCTCGGGCGCAGCCTCGGTCTGTGCGGCAGTCGTCGCGTCGTCGTCCTTCATCGCCTTCATCTCACCCTTGAACACACGGGCGGACTGTCCGACGCTCTTGGCCAGCGCAGGCAGCTTCGCCGCGCCGAAAAGAAGCAGGACAACGATGAGAATGGCGAGCAGGTGCCATCCGGTCAGGCCAGCCATAGAAGTCTCCTCATTGATGGGGTAGTGGCGTTCAGTCTACCCGTGGTCGGGAGACATCGGGTCACGGTACAGCGCCAGTCCCGCATTCGCCCAGTCCCGGGTGGCGGCGCGCGCCGCAGAGGGCTCCAGCACCTGCATCCGTCCGGCGAAGCGCGCGGCGAAGCGCTTGATCCCGCGCGGGTCGGCCATGCGCAGACGAAGGATGACATCGCCGTCCGCCCGGGAGATCTCCTCCGAACGGAAACCTCCGAGCAGCGGCGCCAGCGTCTCGGGGATGCGCACGGTCACGGTGCCCTCCTCGGGGCCGGTGCCGAACGCGTCGGGCACCCGGTCGGCGCCGTGCGTGATCGCGATCTCGGTCAGCCGCGCATCGCTCACCCGATCGAGGTGGAAGGTTCGCATCGCCTGGCGCAGGTGGCACCAGCCCTGCAGATACCACTGGCCGTCGGTGATGAGCACCTGTACCGGGTCGACAGTGCGCACCGTGGGTGCGGCATCCGGTGCCCGGTAGGTGAACGAGACGGCCACGCCGTCGTTCAGGGCGCGGGAGACGACCTCCTGCACCTCGCTCACCCGGCTCGGCGCGACCACGACGTCGGCCGGCGCATCCACGGCGCCCCGGGCCAGCTTCGCGAGCAGGCCCGCGACGAGCCCCGAGTCGGACACCGCAGGAACGGCGGCGACCATCTGCAGCCCCGCGAGCAGCGCTGCGGCCTCACGGGCGGTGAAGCGCGGCACTCGGCGCAGGGCCACGTCGTTCGTGATCTCGATCACGTCGTGCTCGTCGAGCAGATCCCAGTCGATGTCGAACATCTCCTGCGGCTGCTGCCAGAAGCCGTCTTCGCCGGGCAGGCCGATCACGGTGAGCTTCTCGACCATGGCGCGCATCTCGGGAACGCCGACGCCGAACTCCGCGGCCGCCTCGGCCAGCGACACCTGCCCGCGCTCGAGAAGGTACGGAACCAGCGTCAGGTACACCCGCACGCGGTCTGCCGCGAGCAGGGGCTTCGGATCGCTCATGCGCGCTCCCCCTCACCGTCGTGCGCCGTGTAGACGCCCTGCAACCGTGCCACCACCGCGTCGCGGAGCTCCGCGGGCTCGACCACCCGCACCTCCGGCCCGTAGGACGCCAGTTCGTCGGCGAGGATGTCGCGGTCGACGTAGGGCAGGTGGATGCCCTGCACCGCAGGAGTCGCGCGCCTTCCCAGCCTCAGAGCGGCCTCGGTGCCGGGCTCGACCTCCAGCAGCGCGGAGTGCGTCGCAGCGACCTCTTCGAGACCCGCGAGGGCCCGCTCCCCCGCGCCTTCGCGCAGCGCGGGATCGAAGGACTGGGCAGTGACCTTCACCGCGCCGACGATGCGACTGAGCAGGAAGGTGCGCTCCCCCTCCGCATCCACGTCGATGCCGTAGACGTGCCAGCGGGCCTCGTAGTCGAGCAGTGCGAGGGGCCGCAGCCGGCGACGCTGAGGCCGCTCCTCACCGGGCTTGAGGTAGTCGAAGGTCACGATCCTCGTACGCTCGATCGCGTCCTGGAGCGGCGCGAACGCCGCGTCCCGTCCGGTGATGCGCGGTGCGAAGCCGATGATCGGCTCGTCGCCGTCGATGCCCATGGCGCGGATCTTGCGCACACCGGCCTGCGCGTCGGTCGATGCGGACTCGGCGCTCCACACGCTGCCTGCCAGACGCAGCACCGCCAGCTCGGCCGGGCTGAAGGCGATGTCGCCGGGAAGGTCGTACTCCTCCTGCGGGATGCGGTAGCGCGCCTCGCGCAGATCGTTCGGATCCGCCGCGTCGCCGATGGTCTCGACGCGCACGCCGAGAGCGCGCAGCTGATCCTTGTCGCGCTCGAACATCTTCTCGAGGGCGTCGGTCTTCGCACCGGCATCGGCACGCTGACGGTAGCCCGACACGTTGTCGAGGATCTGCTGCTTGGTCAGGCCGATCCGCGTGGCCATCAGCGCCACGATCAGGTTGGTGAGGCGCTCCTCCGCGGGGATCGTGGCGGCCATCACTTGCCCGAGGGCACCGAACCGAGGATGTCGACGACGTATGCCACGGCCTGGGCGTCGCCCTCGCCGGGGACGACCACGAGGAGCTGGGAGCCGACCGTCGCGGACTTCACCGCGTCTGCGACCTGCTTGGGCAGCTTGGAGAGATCTGCTTCGGGCAGCTTGCCCCAGGTGCTCTCCGCCACCTTGCGGTCGTTCCAGCCGACAGCCGTGTAGGCGAAGAACGGCTGCTCGTCGCCGACCTTCGCACCGTCGCCGGCGATCAGGGTCTGCGTGACGGTCTTCGTCGGCGCCTTGCTGTCGGGGATGATGATGCCGGGCCGGCCATCGGGTGCACGCACCACCGTGGGAACGCCGCGCGCATTGTTGAAGACGTCGGCGCCCTCGGCGCGGGAGTGCATGGTGCTGTCGATGTCGAACACAGCGATCACGCTGTCACCCTTGTCGGTCGCCGGTGCGGCGACCACGACGCGACTGCCGCCGGTCGCGCACTCCAGCGCCTTGTTGAGCTTCAGATCCGGCAGACCCTGCTCGATCGTGCTGATCGTGAACAGCTGACCCTGACCGTCGAAGCCGACGTTCTGGATCATCGCGCCGGTCTTGCCGTCGTACATCGCGAAACCGCCGAGGAAGACCTGGTTCGCGTCGACCAGCGGCTCACCGTCGCCGACCGTGGCGTCGAAGTACGACACCTTGTCGACCTTCAGCGGGCCGACCAGCTCCAGCTTCGGCTGCTTGCCGACATCACCGCTCACCGTGATGTCCTCGTCGATCCCGTTCACGGAACCGGTGCGGTCACAGGTCGCGCCTGCGAAGGACGGGGCCGCCGAGCATCCGGTCAGAGCGACGGCGGACAGGGCGAGGGCGGCGAGAGCAGCGGACGTTTTACGCACGCGCTCCAGTCTATTCCGAAGCCGGGTCCGATTCGCGC
>JAITUD010000217.1 GCA_031286555.1 Microbacterium sp.
GTTCTCCTCCTGGCGACGATGGCGGGTTTTTCTACAAGCGTATAATATCCTTTCGGGGTCACTCGATCCCACCCGTTTTCGAAGGAGACAATGGTGAGCACACGTACGGTCCTGATCACCGGAGGGGCGGGCGGCATCGGACGCTTCCTCGCCGAGTCGTTCCTCGCCCAGGGCGACGCAGTCGTCCTCGCCGACCTGCCGGGGGAGAAGCTCACGTCCGTCGGTGCGGAGCTCGGCGTCGCGACCGTGGGCGTCGACATCACTGATCCGGATGCCGTGGCAGCGGCCGTCGGACAGGTCTCGAAGGAGTCCGGCCCGATCTCCGTGCTGGTCAACAACGCCGGCATCCTGCACCTGCACGGCGACGTGCTCGGCCTGCCCCTCGCCGACTACGACACGACCATCCGGGTGAACATCCTCGGCACCTTCGCGATGACGCAGGCCGTCGCCCGCCACATGGTCGATGCCGGCACCCGCGGAGCGATCGTGAACATCTCGTCGATCGGCGGACGCCAGCCCACACCGGGGATGGGCGCCTACGAGACGAGCAAGGCGGCCGTCGACGCGCAGACCCGCTGGGCGGCGATCGAGCTCGCCGCGCACGGCATCCGTGTGAATGCGGTGGCACCCGGGCCGGTGGACACGCCGATGATGAGGATGGGGATGCCGGAGGGATCGCCAATGCGCGAGGCCTGGCTGAGTCGCATCCCGCTGAAGCAGATGGCCGACCCTGTGCAGGTCGCCGCCGCGGCGGTGTTCCTCGCCTCGCCGGGTGCCGCCGATATCACCGGTGTGAGCCTGCCGGTGGACGGCGGACAGCTGCTCGCCTGACGCGATCGCACGAAGATGGGGACGGCCACGGCCGTCCCCATCTTCGTGCGCGATGGACGCGCTCAGTTCGCGACGGGCGCCGTCGCCGCGTCGTAGACGACTGCGCCGCCCAGGTAGGTGCGTTCGATCAGGATGCCCGGCAGGCCTTGTGCTCCGACCTCGTCCGGGTCCTCGGAGAGGACGACGAGATCGGCGACCTTGCCCACCTCGACGGTGCCCTTCCAGTCCTCCGCGTGGTCCTGCCAGGCCGGCACTGCGGTGATCCGGCGCAGCAGCTCGTGCAGGCGGGCGACGGGGTCGGATGCGGCGCCGAGCAGCCGGTCGGCGGCGGCCAGCTCAGCACGCCAGTCCGGTGCCATGACTGGGGCATCCGAGCTCAGCGTGAACGGCGCGCCGGCGCGGACCAGGTGTTCGAGCGGCCACATCGCAGGACCGTCGTCATCGGCGAAAGCGCTGCCGGCCCATTCCGCGGTGAACGCGGCGATGCCGGCCTGCAGCGTCGCCCCCATGCCCTGGCGCACCAGCGCAGGGATGGTCTCGTCGCGCAGTAGGTCGGCGTGCACCAGGTAGTGCCGCAGGTCGGCCGGATGCTCGTCCTGCGCGGCTCCGACGGCCTGGACGAACACGTCGATCGCGCGGTCGCCGGTGGCGTGCACAGCGATCTGCAGTCCTGCCCGCTGGGCGGCCAGCACGATCTCGTGCAGACGGCGCTCGCGCTCCCGGTCGTCGGCGCCGTCCAGCAGCAGCTCGCCGTGACTGCCGTCGACATACGTGCCGTGGATGTACGCGCTCCGCATCGGGGGGATGCCGTCGGCGAAGACCTTCAGACCGGCGATGCGCAGCGAGCGGGGATCTGCAGTGGCGGTGTCCGCGGCGGCGATGCCGTCCAGTACGTCGGTTGTGCTCGCGGCGCCGTCCAGCAGGCCGAAGAGCAGCAACAGGGTCACGCGCTGACGCAGTGCGCCCTCGTCGGCGAGCTCGCGGTAGATCTCGAGCACCTCGGAGCCGAAGCATCCGGTGGGGCCGTCGTCCTCGCCGGTGCCGATGCCGGGTTCGGTGTAGCTGGTGATGCCCAGCGATGACATCACTTCGGCGGCGCGCAGCAGCGCCTCCCTGCGCTGCTCGCGCGTCGTCGAGAGCGGCCCGTCGGCCGGCAACTGCGGCCCGCCGAAGACTGTCTGCGGCCACAGTGCGCCCAGCCAGGACGCATGCAGGTGCGCATCGTTGATGCCGGGCAGCAGTGCCCGGCCGTCCAGTTCGACGACCTCGGTGCCGACCCCGATCAGGGGTGTCATGTCGGTGTCTGCGCCGACGGCGACGATGCGTCCGTCCGTCACGGCGACGGCTGTCGCGCGGGTGTCCTCGGCGTCGAGTACGTGCACCCGTCCGCCGCGCAGTACGAGATCGGCGATGAGCCCGTTCTCTGCCACGACTTCCTCATTTCTGTCTGTCACGTTTATGTCAACGTATGTAGACTAAAGCACACTCGCGAGGGAGTGACAACTCTCTCGACACCACAGAAAGGGATATGCGATGACGCTCCCCACCTCTTCCCGTGCGGCGGTTCTGGTCGCGCACGGCGCGCCGCTCGAGCTGCAGGATCTGCCGCTGCCGACCGAGGTCGAACCTGGTGCGGTGCTCGTCCGCCAGCTCTGCTCGACGCTCTGCGGCACGGACATCGAGATCTGGGAGGGGAGGATGAGCTTCCCCGGGATGCTGCCCATGGTGCTCGGTCACGAGATGGTCGGCGAGGTGATCGCCGCCGGCGCGGGCGCTCATGATGCCATCGGGCGTCCGCTCGAGGTCGGCTCCCGCATCGGATGGTCCGAGTCCGTCTGCGGCGAGTGCTACGGCTGCACCGTGCTGCGCGAGCCCGTGTTCTGCCAGCGTCGCGGCTACGGCTTCATGCAGCGCAGCGATGTGCCGCCGTACGCGACCGCCGGTCTCTCCGAGTACGCCTACGTCACACCCGGAGCGCAGAAGCTGCTGCTGCCCGACGCGGTCAAGGACACCTGGGCGGCGATGGCCGGATGCGCGGCGAAGACCGTGCTGCGCGGATTCGACCGCGCCGGCGGCATCCGCGTCGGCGACACCGTGGTGGTGCAGGGCGCCGGCGCGCTCGGCGTCTTCGCCACCGCGGTCGCCAAGATCTCCGGTGCGGCCACGGTGATCACTGTCGGCTGTCCCGATTCGCGGCTCGACATCGCGCAGCGGTTCGGTGCCGACGAGACCGTCAGCATCTCGCTCGGCAGCGAGGGCGTCGTCCAGCGCGTGCTCGAGCTCACCGGCGGAGTCGGTGCGGACTTCATCATCGACGTCGCGGGCGCCCCGAGCGTCGGTCCTGAGGCGATCGCGATGGCCGCGGCCCGTGGCACCTTCGTGGTCATCGGCAGCACCGGCCCGGTCGGCGAGCCGTTCCCGCTCAGCGGCATCATGGGCAAGGAGCTCACTGTCGTCGGCTCGATCAACGGCGACGTCTCGGACTACGCGCACGCCATCGACTTCTTCGCCGCCTTCGCCGACCGCTACGACTGGGACGCGCTGTTCAGCGACCCGGTCGGGCTCTCCGGTGCGTCGGACTGCATCGCGCACATGCACGAGCAGACCGAGCTCAAGGCCGTCATCGACCCGCGTCTGGCCTGAATGGCGAAAGGAAGGGACATCATGACCACCACCGCATCCACCGTCCCCGTCCGTGCGCTCGGCGACTCCGGCATCCGGGTTCCCGCGCTCGCCCTCGGCTCGTGGCACACCTACGACCGGATGGACTTCGAGAAGGCCGTCGAACTCGTGGGCACCGCCATCGAGCGCGGCGTGAACCTGTTCGATGTGGGCGTGTACGGCATTCCCGGCATGCAGCCGCCGGCGATCACCGACGTCCTGTTCTCGGCGATCATCCGCGCCACCGGCGTCGCACGAGAGGACTGGCTGCTCAGCGAGAAGGTGTGGACCGACGCCTACGACGACGGCTTCCGCGGTCAGCTCGAGAACGCGCTGTTCCGGGTCGGCACCGATCGCACTGACCTCGTCGTGCTCGGCGACATCCACCGCGACGACCTGACCATGCACGACATCGCCGCGGCTATGCAGGAACTCGTCACCGAGGGCCTCGTCACGGAGTGGGGCGTGAACAACTGGTCGGCGTCGAACATCGCCGAGCTGCGCCGCATCGCCGCGGAGGAGGGCTGGACCGGCCCCGCCTTCGCGCAGCTGAAGTACTCCATCGCGCGACGCTCCATCCCCGACGGCGAGCCCTTCGCGAAGCTGTTCGCCGACGGGTTCGTGTTCGAGGCCTCGGACTGTCTCGAGGGCGGTTACCTCTCCGGGCGCACCGACCTCACCCGCGAGGTGGGCCGCGATCCGGGGGAGGTGCGCTCCGCGCTGCTGAGCGACCTGCCCGCGTACGTCGCCGTCGCGGAGTCGCTCGGCACGTCGCCGGCCCAGTTGGCGATCGCCTTCACGCTCACGCATCCCGCGAACGTCACGACGCTGTTCGGCGCCACTCGACTGAGCCAGCTGGAGGACAACCTCGCCGCCTTCGAGCTGATCGAGCGGGTCGGCGCGCAGAGCCTGCGCGCCGCTGTCGACCCGTTCTGGGTGGACAGGGGGATCGTCGACCCGGAGGGGCCGTAACCGTGGCATCCGCCGGCTACGAGCGGCTCCCCGCGGTGCCGTACGACCCGCAGCTGCTGGCGGGCATGGAGATGATGCGGCAGCTCTTCGAACCGGTGCCGCTGCGTGCCGACACGATCGTGTCCAGTCGCGAGCACGTCGATCGGCTGACCGTCCCGGGCGACGTGGCACAGCTGGCCGGGGATGCGCCGGTGCGGATCCATGAGGTGTCGATCCCCGGGACGGATGCGGGAGATCCCGAGATCGTCCTCACGATCATCAGCCCGCAGGGCGGCGCGCAGAACGGCCCAGGTCTCTACGCGATCCACGGCGGCGGCATGGTGCTCGGCAACCGGTTCATGGCGGTCGTCCAGGCCATTCCTCTGGTCGTGGAGTTCGGTGCGGTGGCGGTGTCGGTGGAATATCGGCTCGCGCCGGAGAACCGCTGGCCGGCGGGCGTCGAGGACTGCTATGCAGGGCTGGCGTGGTTCGCCGCGCACGCCGAGGAGCTCGGGG
>JAITUD010000032.1 GCA_031286555.1 Microbacterium sp.
GACCTCGCGAGCGCCTTCCCGTTCGGGCACCCTCTGGCCACGGCTGCGGTCGCCGGATATCTGGGCCGCTCCCGGCTGGTCGATGTCGAAGCGGCCCGGGTCGTGGTCACCCACGGCGCAATCGACGGCATGGCGCTGATCGCCGGGGCGCTGCGCGAGCGCGGGCACACACATGTGCTGGTGGAGGACCCGAGCTGGCCACGGCTGCGGGAGATCGCCCGCCGGAACGGCCTGGAGCCGGTGCCCGTTCCGGTGGACGCCGACGGAGTCGACGCGGAGCGCCTGGTCGGCGAGGCCGCACGCACCGGCGCGCGCGCCGCGCTGGTGACGCCGGCGCACCAGTTCCCGCTCGGCGCAGCGCTGCACCCCGCGCGCCGCGAACGGCTGGTGGCGTGGGCGCACGAGGTCGACGGTCTTCTCATCGAGGACGACTACGACGCCGAGTTCCGCTACGACCGGCGGCCGATCGCCGCACTGCAGCGGCTCGCACCCGACCGGGTCGCACTGATCGGCTCGCTCTCGAAGTCGGTGACGCCCGCGCTCGGCGTCGGCTGGGCGGTGCTGCCGCTCTGGCTCCCCCTCACGGATGCTCCGCCCGCGCCGTCCACGATCGACCAGGCCGCGCTCGCCCGCTTCATCTCCAGCGGCGACCTCGAACGGCACCTGCGCGGCTCCCGTGTGCGGTTCCGTCGTCGCCGCGAGCGCCTGCTCGCGGCCCTCGCCGGGCGGATGCCCGAGCTGCCGGTGTCCGGCATCGCGGCCGGTATGCACCTGGTGCTCTGGCTGCCACCCGGCGTCGTCGCCGCCGAGCTGGTCGCGGCAGCGCCGGACGACCTCGCGCTGACGGCGCTCTCCCGGTACGAGATCGCCGGCTCCCAAGGATCCGAGGCCCTCGTCCTCGGCTACGGCGACCTCGACGACGCCCTCGTCGACGAGGCGGTGGCACGGCTCGGCGCGCTGATCCGCTCGCTCTGACCGCCCGAGACACCACATCGGATGTGGGATCTTTCACCATCCAGTGAGTTCTCGAAGATTCTGCGAAATCTCGTTCAAGGCCCCGTGGTTTCTGCGATTCTTCTCTACGCTCTGCTATCCCCGCCACTCCAGGAGAATCGATGAAGATCGGCGTCCCGACCGAGGTCAAGAACAACGAGAACCGTGTCGCCCTGACGCCCGCCGGCGCCGACCGGCTGGTGCGCGAAGGCCATCGCGTGCTCGTGCAGTCCGGAGCCGGTCGCGGCTCGCGCATCGACGACGACATGTACCGGGCCGCGGGCGCCGAGATCGCCTCCTCCGCCGAGGAGGCCTGGGGCGAGGCCGAACTGCTGCTCAAGGTGAAGGAGCCCGTCGCGCAGGAGTACGGCTTCCTGCGCTCCGACCTCACGCTGTTCACCTATCTGCACCTGGCCGCCGACCGCCCGCTCACCGAGGCGCTCGTGCGCGCCGGCACCACCGCCGTCGCCTACGAGACCGTTCAGCTGCCCGACCGCAGCCTGCCGCTGCTGGTGCCGATGAGCGAGATCGCCGGACGTCTCTCGGTGACCGTCGGCTCGTACTCGCTGATGCGCTCCAACGGCGGCCGGGGCACGCTGCTCGGCGGCATCCCTGGCACCCGGCGTGCGAAGACCGTCGTCATCGGCGGTGGCGTCGCCGGCGAGCACGCTGCGGCGAACGCACTCGGTCTCGGCTCGCAGGTCACGGTGATCGACATCTCGCTGCCTCGTCTGCGCGAGCTCGAGCACCTGTACCCCGGTCTCGTGACGCGCGCATCGAACCGCTCCGACATCGCCGAGGAGCGCAAGACCGCCGATCGCGTGATCGGATCTGTGCTCATCCCGGGTGCTGCCGCCCCGAAGCTCGTCACCGACGAGATGGTCGCGAACATGAAGCCCGGCTCCGTGCTGGTCGACATCGCGATCGATCAGGGCGGATGCTTCGAGGGCTCGCGCCCCACGACGCACGACGACCCGACGTTCGCCGTGCACGATTCGATCTACTACTGCGTCGCGAACATGCCCGGTGCCGTGCCCGAGACGGCCACGCGCGCGCTGACCAACGCGACCCTCCCCTACGTCTCGGCGATCGCCGGCAAGGGCTGGGACAGAGCGGCGGCGGACGACGCGGCGCTGGCCAAGGGGCTGAACGTGCGTGCAGGGCGCATCACGCTGCCGGCTGTCGCCGAGGCGCACGGGCTCGCCTCCTGACGGCGTTGATGAGGGGCGTCAAGAATCGCTGTTCTTGACGCCCCTCATCGTCTGCACCCGGGCATCTACCCGAGTACCCTCGTTATCGTGACCGAACGCGCGCCTCTCTCCCGCAAGCTGTCCGCCATCGCCGAGTCCGCCACGCTCAAGGTGGATGCCAAGGCCAAGGCCCTCAAGGCCGAGGGCAAGCCCGTCATCTCCTATGCCGCCGGCGAGCCCGACTTCGCGACTCCGCAGTTCATCGTGGATGCCGCGGCAGAAGCCCTGGCCGACCCGGCGAACTACCGGTACACCCCCGCGCCCGGCCTTCCGGCGCTGCGCGAGGCCATCGCCGCGAAGACGCTGCGCGACTCGGGCCTCGAGGTCTCGCCGAGCCAGATCATCGTCACCAACGGCGGCAAGCAGTCCGTCTACCAGGCGTTCCAGGCTGTGGTGAACCCGGGCGACGAGGTGCTGCTGCCCGCCCCGTACTGGACCACCTACCCCGAGGCGATCCGCCTCGCCGACGGCGTGCCCGTCGAGGTGTTCGCCGGCGCCGACCAGGACTACAAGGTCACCGTCGAGCAGCTCGAGGCCGCCCGCACCGAGCGCACCACAGTGCTGGTGTTCGTGTCGCCGTCGAACCCGACCGGTTCGGTGTACTCCGCCGACGAGACCAGGGCGATCGCCGAGTGGGCGCTCGAGCACGGCATCTGGATCATCTCCGACGAGATCTACCAGAACCTCACCTACGACGGCGTGAAGGCCACCTCGGTCGTGCAGGCGCTCCCCGAGGTCGCGGGTCAGACCATCCTCGTCAACGGC
>JAITUD010000038.1 GCA_031286555.1 Microbacterium sp.
CATCACCGCCCAGGAGGCACTCGCATGATCCCCATCGAACTCGTCGTCTTCGACATGGCCGGCACCACGGTGCTCGACGACGGTGTGGTGGAGCAGTCGTTCCAGCGCGCCGCCGAGCGCACCGGCGTCGCCGACCGCATGCCGTGGGACGACGCGCTCGGCTACGTGCGCGAGACCATGGGGCAGTCCAAGATCGACGTCTTCACGCACCTCTCCGGCGGCGACCGTGCCGCGGCCGAGCGCGCCACGGCGGCCTTCGAGGGCGCGTACGAGGAGATCATCGCCGAGCAGGGCGCCACCGAGATCCCCGGCGCGCGTGCGGCGATCGAGTCGCTGAAGGACGCCGGCCTGCAGGTCGCGCTCACCACGGGCTTCGCCCCGGTCACCCGTGACGCGATCATCACCGCGCTCGGCTGGGCGGATCTCGTCGACATCGCGCTGTCGCCGGCGGATGCCGGACGCGGGCGCCCCGCGCCCGACCTGGTGCTCACCGCGCTGCTGCGTGCGGAGGCATCCGATGTGCGCGCCGTCGCCGTCGCCGGCGACACCGCGAGCGACGTGCGCTCCGGCCGCAGCGCAGGCGCCGGGTTCGTCGCCGGTGTGCTGACCGGCGCGCACGACCGCGTCGCGCTGACGGATGCCGGAGCGGATGCCGTGCTGGCATCCGTCGTCGACCTGCAGCCCGCGCTCGCCGCGCAGGGCCTGCTGCCGCTCGCGGCCGTCGTGTGACATGCGGGCGACTCTGACCCGGCCTCCTGGCGTGCACCGCGACGTGGTGCTGCGCCCGCCCGCCGTGGCCATGGCGTTCCTCGGCGAGGGGCTGCCGCATGAGGCCGTCGCCGTTCCCGGCGTCGCTCTCGGCGAGCACGACGTGCTCGTCGCCGTCGAGCTGTCCACCGTGTGCGGCTCTGACGTGCACACCGTGCAGGGCCGGCGCTCGGCGGCGGTGCCGCTCGTGCTCGGGCACGAGAGCGTGGGGCGGATCATCGCCGTCGGCGACGGCGGGGTGCGCGACGCCGAGGGTGCGGACCTGAGCGTGGGCGACCGCGTGGTGTGGTCGGTCACGGCCTCGTGCGGGGCATGCGATCGGTGCACGACCGGCTTCCCGCAGAAGTGCCGCTCGCTGCTGAAGTACGGGCACGAGCGCATCGCCCCGCACCGGGAGCTGACCGGCGGTTTCGCCAGCCATGTGCAGCTCGGGGCGGGCACGACGATCGTGCGCGTACCCGAGCAGCTTCCGGCGGCCGTGGCCGCCCCGGCATCCTGTGCCACGGCGACCGCCTGGGCGGCCGTCGCGCGGGCGCGGGCCATCCGGCCCCTCGACGGAGCGCGCGTGCGCGTGCACGGGGCGGGGCTGGTCGGCATCTCGGTCGCCGCGATCGCCGCCGAGCACGGCGCCGTCGTCGAGGTGCGCGACCCGGATGACCGTCGCCGGGCGCTCGCGGAGGAGTTCGGTGCGAGCGGCTTCGATGACGCTCCGGACATCGTCATCGAGTGCTCAGGGCACGCGGTGCGGACCGCCCTTGACGAGGTCGAGGTCGGGGGAGTGGTCGTGCTGGTGGGCAGCGTGTTCCCCGCGCCTCCGGTTCCTCTGGACGCCGAGAGCATCGTGCGCCGGTTGATCACCGTCGCCGGCGTGCACAACTACACCGGCGCGGAACTGGCCGAGGCGGTCGCATTCCTCAGCGGCGCGGGGCGGGCGTACCCGTTCGCGGGTGCCGTCGGCACGGTGCATCCGCTCACCTCGCTGGACGAGGCGATCGCGGCCGCGGGGGCGCGCGGCGCGCCGCTGCGGATCGGCGTCGCGATGCGCTGACCGCTGGCGCAGATGCCGGTGCCGGGGCGGCATCGCGGTGTCACACTGGAATCAGGAAAGGAGGCGACCATGTCCGATCCTGAGATCCACACGTGGTGGCCGCACCTGCACGCTGCGACGAAGGACCTGCTCGACGACATCGGTGACGACCCGCTGCCCGCGCATGTGCTCGACGAGATCGCCGAGATCACCGGTCAGCCTGTCGCGGAGGACTGTCATCTGACCGCGAGCGATCACGACTTCATCCGCACACAGCGCGAAGAGGTCGACTGACCGCACCGATCAGTGGTGGTAGTCCGGGCGATCCGGCTGCCGGTGCTGGTGCGTGCCCTCGCCGCCCTCGCGCCCGCCGTAGGGGCGGCCGTGGTCGGCGAACTCGGCGCGCATGAACACGATCCGCCAGGGGCCCATCGTGAACCGCGCCCCGGTGCGCAGCACCTCGGTGCGGTCGTCCGAGCCCTCGATCGGGCGCGCGTTCATGTCGCCAGGGCCGTGCATCGTCAGCAGGTACTCGTCCTTCTCATCGTGCCGGATCGTGGCGTGCAGGGGCTTCGTGCCCTCGAGCACGACGTGATTCCCGGTATCCGACCCGATCGTGATCAGGTCCGTCTCGATGAGGAACACGCGTCTGTCGTCCTCGTCGACGATGAGCAGGTGCGGCTCGCCCGCTCCCCACTGCGCATGGGTCGTCGTCGGATGCGGCGCATGGGCGGCGTGCGTCTCGGTGAACATGGCGGCCTCCTCGGGCTCGCCGTCGGCGGCCCTGAGGACCCGCTCCCGTCACGGGGGCGTGGCCGCCGACGGGTTCATCTTCGATGCTACGCCGGTGCGGGGGCGCCGGCTCGGGTTTCGCGAAACACGGTGTTCGGGCGGGCGTAGCCTCGGGAGCATGACTGATCTGCGCGCGCTGCTCGGCATCCGGCATCCGATCGTCCTGGCTCCGTTCGGCGGGCTGTCGTCGGTCGCCCTGACCGCCGCGGTGAGCGAAGCGGGCGGGCTCGGGTCGTACGGTCTGTACGGGTACGACGGCGAGCGGATCGCGCACACGGCCGCCGCGCTGCGCGAGGCCACGGCCGCGCCGTTCGCGCTGA
>JAITUD010000334.1 GCA_031286555.1 Microbacterium sp.
GCGGAGATGCGGATCGACCTGGCACCCGGTCAGGTGAGCGGCACCGGCCCGTACGGGGCCGTGAACCGCGGCAGCGACCGCGTCGACTGGGTCAGCACCGAGAACATGCGCTGGTACCAGACCGCGTTCACCGCGGAGGGCATGTGGAACGTGCGCGACATCGTGAAGTCGTACAAGGCGGGCCAGAAGGTCAGCACCTCGTACTTCGGACCGGTCGTCCGGCCGTACGTCGGCAACGGGTACTGGGCGCCCCGGCGCCAGGACGACTCGCTGTCGATCAACATTCCCGCTCAGGCCGACGGGGCGAACCCCGACCGCACCGGCGCGCTCGACGCCGACGGCACCACCTACACCGGTGCGCTGTACGCCGACGGCAAGAAGGTGCGCGACGTCACCGGTCAGGCTCCGCCGTGGACCGATGTGCCGGCCGGGAAGCACCGGCTGCGCTACGAGATCAGCAACGGGCACGACGGCACCTGGCTGAGCACCAGCACGAAGGTCGAGACCGCGTGGGAGTTCGAGTCGGGCGGTGACCTCGGCGACGGTTTCCTGCCGATGCTGCAGGCCTACTACGGCTTCGATCTCGCTGCCGACGGCAGTGCGGGCGCGAACAGGAAGAAGGGCCAGACCGTGCCGTTCACCCTGCAGCTCTCGCACATCGACGGGGCGATCGGCAGTGCGCCGGTCAAGTCCGCGACGCTCGAGATGCGCCTGCCGGGCGGCGAGTGGAAGAAGGTCGATCTGAAGACCGAGTCCATCAGCAAGGACGGGCCGGGCAAGATGACCGACATCTTCACGAAGGGGCACGTGTTCGAGGCATCCTTCTCGGCTCAGCTGCCGGTGCCGGATGCGGGCGGGTTCATCGACCTGCGCGTGACCGGTGTCGACGAGGCGGGCAACACCGTCTCGCAGCAGATCGAGAAGGCGGTCGAGGTCTCCGCGGCGCGCGGAGCCAAGTGATCGCCTGAGGTACATCGAAGGCCGGGAGGTGTCTCTCCCGGCCTTCGTTGTGTCTGCGGTTGTGTCGGGCCCTCCCCCGGCTTCTCCC
This sequence comes from Microbacterium sp., assembly GCA_031286555.1. GTDB lineage: Bacteria > Actinomycetota > Actinomycetes > Actinomycetales > Microbacteriaceae > Microbacterium. The sequence continues at coordinate 1,049 of JAITUD010000334.1, forward strand.
GCCTCCCCGGATCCCCGCATCTCCCCAGAAGATGCACCTCGTTCCCCAGAACGAGTGCGGGAATCCCCTACGTCCTGCTCCGCGCCCCAGTCCCCACTGGACCGCTCGGAAGGTCGTGCATCCATGATGCCACTTTTTCTCAGTTTTTGTCCCCCTTTTGGGGGACAAAAGTCCCCCAAAAGGGGGACAAAGGCTGTACGCTGTATCTGACGCACCCTCCGGTCGTCTTCGGCCCTCATCGCTCCCCCCGCGATGAGGGCCATCACTTTTCCGGGATGCAACGTTTTCGTCACCTTCGAAATGGGGATGTCCACCGATCCCCTGCCTCGGCTAGCGTTAGCTCTACAGTCGGTGCAGCCCGCGTCGGCTTCGCAACAAGCAGAACGGCAGTACATGAGCACCCAGGGCACGGTCAAGTGGTTCAACTCGGAGAAGGGCTTCGGCTTCATCTCCCCTGATGAGGGTGGCGCCGACGTGTTCGCGCACTACTCCGCAATCGAGTCTTCCGGCTACCGCACTCTTGAGGAGAACCAGCGCGTCGAGTTCGACATCGCGCAGGGTCCCAAGGGCCTGCAGGCGGAGAACATCCGTCCGCTCTGAGGAGGATTCCTCCCAGAGGGAACGAAGAACCCCGCCGGGCTGCTCACGCAGCGCGGCGGGGTTCTTGTCTGTTCGGATGCCGGTCAGGCAGAGGCCTTCTCGCTCTTCCGGGCGGCACGACGGCTGTTCTCGGCGGCCACCTGCTCGACGGCTGCGGCTGCGGCGTCGGCCGCCTCCTCCGCGGCCCGCGCCGCGAGGAACAGGCCCTCGCGGTTGAGGTGACGGGAGTAGCGGGCGTCCAGGTACAGCACGGGCACGTCGCCGGCGGCGCGGATCAGCTCGGGGTAGAGCTCGTCCTTGATGGGGCCGGAGCCGCCGCCGTAGACGTACACGACCTCGGTGGACTCGCCGGACTGGCTGAGCGTCTCGCTGAACGAGCGGCGGATCTGCTCGACGAGGTGCTTCACGTCGGGCTCGACCAGGACCACCGCGCGCTGGTGGCGGTTGCGCTGCAGCACCGACGGCGTCGACTGCAGGAAGTCGGCGAGCTGCTTGCGGCTGGTGAAGCGCAGCTCCGCCTCGTCCTGACGGTCGAGCGCGTTCTCGAGGATCGTGCCGTAGCCCATGTCGAGCGTCGACGCGGCCTCGGCGTTGAAGCGGCCGTTGGTGAACACCGGGAAGTTCACGGTGCCCTCGCCCACGTCGATGCCGATCGTGTTCTGCGCGGCGACCAGGTCGGCGCCGGTCACGCCGGGCAGCACGTCGCGCTCACGGGAGCGCAGGTCGGTGAGCAGCGCGTCGGCCAGGGGCTCGCCCTTGTCGGAGATCGCGTACTGCGCGGAGGCGCCCTCGGCGACCACCTGCACGTCGACGAACTCGAGACGGATGCTGATCGGGGTGTTGAAGTTCTTGATCGTGACCAGGTGCACGGCCGAGCCCTTCGAGCCGATGAACTCGCCGGCGTAGCCGTAGCGGCGCGCGACGAACTCGCTGATCGGCAGGGCGAGGCCCGTGCGCACCTTCACGCGCAGCTCGTGGTCGGGCAGCGCGTCGTGCTCGCGCACGTAGTCGCGCAGCGCCTTGGCGGCGTAGACGCCCAGCACGAGGATCTTGCTCAGCTGCTGGTCGGCCTTGCTGGCGTGCCCGTCGTGCACCTCGAACTCGCTGAACACCGAGCCGCGCACGCTGAGCGCGGAGCGGCCGAAGATGCGGCGGTCGCTGTCGGAGACGAGCGGCGACGAGAACGAGGCGTCGAGGCGGTTGTAGAAGTCCTCCTCGGCGTCGTTCAT
>JAITUD010000048.1 GCA_031286555.1 Microbacterium sp.
GCCCGCGCAGGCGCCAGAGCAGCCAGAGACCGGATGCCGGAACGAGCAGGACGGCCAGGATGATGATCGACTGCCATCCGATGTCGTACGACGTCGGTACGAGCGGACTCGCGACCTCGGCGGGCTCCGCCGGCACCGTGTACGCCGGCAGCAGGACGAGGGCGAGGATCACCACAGCCACGAAAGGCGCGAGAAGTGCGACGGCCTTCTCCCACGCGCGCCAGAGCCCCGACATCACCACCAGCACGGCACCGACGAACCACCCCATGACCGGGATGACGAAGCCGCCGAAGGACAGCGCCAGCGCCGCGATGATCGCGAAGCCCTTGGTCGCGGTCACCGGAGGCTTGGGAGCGGCGACCGGACGCTGCGCAGCACCGGCATCCATCGCCTCGCGCGCGATCGTCTCGGGATCGCCGAGCTGCGCGATGCGCGCGGCCGCGGCATCCGCGTCGAGGCCGGCGAGCTCCTCCGCGATGCCGGCACGGATGTCCGAGGCGATCCCGTGCGGCACGTCGCGCAGCGCGGCGTCGAGCCTGGCGAGGTAGTCGGCGGTGTCGGTGGTCATGGTCGGTCCTCCCCGATGAGACCCGTCACGGTGCGCGCGAAGGGCATCCAGTGCGTGCGGAACTGTGCGAGCTGCGCGACCCCGGAATCCGTGAGCCGGTAGTACTTGCGCACCGGGCCGGACTCGCCGGGCATCTCGAACGTCGACACCCAGCCGTTGTCGCGCAGGCGCGCGAGCAGCGGATACAGGGTGCCGATGCTCGCGATGAGTCCGGACTCGGTCAACGCCTCGGACAGCTGCCAGCCGTACATCGGCTCGCGCGCGAGCAGGCCGAGCACGCAGTACTCGACGACACCCTTGCGCATCTGCGCACCGATGTCGACTGTCATGCGTCACAAGCTAGCATGCGACGCAAGACACTGCGGACCTCGCGCACCGGAACAGGGGATCAGCCCTTCGTCGCGCCCGCCGTCAGTCCCCCGACGATGTACTTCTGCAGGAAGAGGAACAGGACCATGACCGGGATGGCCGCCATCACCGCGCCGGCGGAGAAGGCCGACCAGTCCGCATAGCGGGGGTTCGACACCAGCTTGGTCAGGCCCACCACCAGCGTCTGCTTGTCGGGGTCGATCAGCATGACGCTCGCGATCACGTACTCGTTCACCGTGCCGATGAACGACAGCAGTGCGACGACCGCGAGGATCGGAGCCACCAGCGGCAGGATCATCGTGAAGAAGATGCGAGCGTGACCGGCGCCGTCGATGCGGGCGGCCTCGTCGAGCTCCATCGGCAGCGTGTTGAAGAACCCGTACATCAGGTAGGTGTTCACGCCGAGCGCGCCGCCGAGGTACACGAGGATCAGGCCGGTGTGCGTGTTCAGACCGATCGCGGGGAACCAGTCCCCCAGCGTCGACATCAGCAGGAAGATCGCGACCACGGCGAGCAGCTGCGGGAACATCTGCACCACCACGATGGTCACCAGGCCCACGCGGCGGCCGCTGAACCGCATCCGGGAGAACGCGTACGCGGCGAGCGCGCCGAGGAAGACCGTCACGAAGCCGGTGACCGTCGCGATCACCAGCGTGTTCCAGAACCACATCGGGTACGGGTTCTTCGGGTCGGTGAGGATGCGCACATAGCTGTCGAAGCCGATCGCCGAGAACAGCTGGTTCGAGCCGGTCAGCGTGCCCTTCGGGTTCAGCGAGGCCGAGACCACGTAGAGCAGCGGGAAGATCGCGAAGGCGCTCACCACGATGGCGACGACGTGCCGCCATCCGGTGTCGGCGAACCACTTGCCGACCGAGCGGCGGGAAGAGACTGCGGTGCTCATGTCAGTTCAGCTCCTCGAGGGCCTTGGTCTTGCGGAAGCTCACGATCGAGATCACCGCGACGACGATGAAGATCAGGATGGTGAACGCGGAGGCCAGGCCGTAGTCGCGGGTCTGCCCGGTGAAGGCCACCTTGTAGACCATCGAGATCAGGATGTCGGTGTGCCCGACCGGGATCGACACGTCCTCGAAGCGCGGACCGCCGCCGGTGAGCATGTAGATCAGGTTGAAGTTGTTGAAGTTGAACGCGAACGACGAGATCAGCAGCGGCGCGACGGTCACCAGCAGCAGCGGCAGCTTGATGCGCCGGAAGATCTGCCACGGGTTCGCTCCGTCCATCGCAGCGGCCTCGTTCACGTCGTCCGGGATGCCCTGCAGGGCGCCCATGCAGACCAGGAACATGTACGGGAAGCCCAGCCACAGGTTCACGATCAGCACCGACACCTTCGCGAGCGTCGGGTCGGTGAGCCACGGGATGGACGCCCCGCCGAAGATCACCTGGTTGATGAAGCCGAAGCTCTCGTTCATCATGCCCGCCCACACCAGCGCCGACAGGAACGCCGGGAACGCGTAGGGCAGGATCAGCAGGATGCGGTAGCCGTTGCGGAACCGCATCCTGGTGTTGTTGAACACCAGCGCGAGCAGCAGGCCGAGGAAGAACGTGGATGCCACGGAGATGAGGGCGAACACGAACGTCCAGATGGTCACCGAGATCAACGGGCCCCGGATCGACGCGTCCGTGATGGCGCGGACGAAGTTGTCGAAGCCGACCGTGATCTGCCAGCCCGGCATCAGCTGGTCGCCGCTCTCGGCGGTGAACGCGCCCACGCCGGTGTCGCTGTAGACCGCGCCGGTGCGGGTGTCGGTCATGGTGTCGGCACCCGCGTCGTAGACGAGGGTGGAGACGTAGAGGTAGCCGTTCTGCCCGTCGGGGGTGCGGATCGCACCGTCGTTGGGATCGTCGCTGAACGGCACCGAGAGCTTCTCGATCTCGCTCGAGCGCTGGATGACCTGCGCGAAGCTCAGGGTGGTCCAGCCGTCCACCGCGACGGCCTTGCCGCCCTCCATGGTCGCGTCCGGAGCATCCTGCAGCGGCTGCTCGTCGGTGCCGACGCTCGCCTCGCCGCCCTCGGGGTCGGTGACCAGCAGGCCGAGCGTGCCGAGCCGCTCGACGACGGTGACCGGGTAGGTGGGCGAGTCCGCAACGCGCTCCTGCGCGGAGGCCATCAGCGACGAGATCGCCTGATCCTTGCTGCCGTTGTGCCCGGTGCCGTAGTTGGTGAAGCCGATGTACCCCGTGTACAGCAGCGTGAACACCTGGAACAGGATGAGGAAGATCACGCCCGGCGTGAGGTACTTCGCCGCGATGCGCTTGCGGCTGAAGTAGATCCAGTTGACCAGCACCGCGACGACGACAACGACGCCGAGCACCAGCCATTCCCGGTGCGAGACCAGGACGAATGCCGCATAGAGCGCGATCGCGTCGACGATCGCCAGCAGCAGGATCTTCAGCAGCATCCAGCGCATGCTGCCGGATGCCGCCTCGGCGATCCGCGCGGCCTGGCGCTGCTTCTTCGTGGGGGGCGCCTGCGGCGCCTCCTGCTCAGTCGTGGTCTGGCTCATCCCTCACCCCGTCGTGCACGGCTGCCGGGGCGGAGCAGCTGCTCCGCCCCGGCAGAGGTGGACTCGAATTACTTGATCGCGGCCGTCACGTCGTCGACGAGCTTCTGCCACGTCGTCTTCGGGTCGGCGCCGTTGATGATGGCGGCCTCGGCGATGCCCCAGTACTGCCACACGGAGCCCATCGCGGGGATCGCGGGCATCGGCACGGCGTCCGCGCCGACCTTCTGGAAGCCCGCGATGATCGGGTCGGATGCCGCGGTGTCGGCTGCTGCGGTCAGCGCCGGCAGGATGTTGCCGGCCTTGAACAGCTCGAGCTGGACGTCCTCGGTGCCGATGTAGTTGACCAGGAAGTCGTTCGCGGCGACCTTGTTCTTCGACTCGGCGCTGACGAAGAAGCCCTTCACGCCGGCGAACGGCGAGGCGACCTCGGAGGTCGGGCTGGGGATCTGGTCGATCGCCAGATTGATGCCTGCATCCTTCGCGGCGCCGACGTTCCACGGGCCGGTCAGCCAGAAGGCGGCCTTGCCGTCGATGAACTGCTGCTTGGCGATCTCACCGTCGATGTCGGTGTTCAGCGTGCCCGCCTTGCCCTGCGCGGACAGCCAGTTCGCGAACTCGAAGCCGCCGGCGCTGCCGAGCTGCAGGTCGGTCGGGTCGTAGGAGCCCTTGTCATCGGTGCCGAACACCGGGGCGCCGAACGCGGTCTGGAACGGGTACAGGTGGTACGGGTTGCCATCCTTGCCCTGCTCGACGACGAACGGCTGGGCGAGGCCGGCGGCCTTGCCCTTGGCGATCATGTCGTCGAAGCTGGTCGCCGGCTCCTTGATGAGGTCGGTGTTGCGCAGCACGGCGATGTTCTCGACCGCATAGGGGAGCATGTAGGTGGTGCCCTCGTAGGTCGACGCCTGCAGCGCGACCGGGAGGTAGTCCTTCGAGGAGTCGCCCAGCTCGATCGGCGCGACGACGCCGTTCGTGGAGAGCTCGCCGAGCCAGTCGTGCGCGCCCATGGTGATGTCCGGGCCCTTGCCGGTCGGCACCTGCTGGATGAAGTCGTCCTTGATGGTGTCGACGTCCTTGCCGACGATGTCGACCTCGACGCCGGTCTTCTTCTCGTAGGCCTTGGCGGCGCCGGCGAGGGCGTCGACGCGCTCCGCGTCGACCCAGACCGTGAGCTTGCCGCTCTTCGCGCCCGCGTCCGAGCCCTTGTCGTCCGTGGAACCGCTGCTGCAGCCGGCGAGCGCCAGCGAGGTCAGAACGGTGATCGCGCCGAAGGCCGCGATGCTCCTCTTGTTCACCTTCATTGGTGGTGTGCCTCTCTCGATGCGTGGCCTGCGAAACTGCAAGCGCTTACAGTATGCATGGAAGGAGTCGCCCCGCGCAATGCCCGGAAGCGGTGATATAGAGCTGTGACCTTACAGTCGCCGAGTTCCACTTCATGGAAGCGCTTCCAGATCGGATGCCGCAGAGCCGCACTCGTTACACTTGGGCGCATGGCTGACTCTTCATTCGACATCGTCTCCACATAACTGTCGACCATGGGGCGCCCGCACCCGACGGTGCTCCCGGAGTCTCATTACGGTGCAGCCCTAAGGGCAGCCCCGACTGTTCGACTTGCTCTGGCGATATCCGCTACGTTGACGATGTGCGAGAGAAGCTCACAGACCTGATCGACTCGATCCCGCGGATCGCGACCGATGAGTCACCCGTCGAAGTCCAGG
>JAITUD010000403.1 GCA_031286555.1 Microbacterium sp.
GATCCCGAGGCGGAGGCGGATGCCGCGCGCGCCGCCGGGCTGGAGATCGTCGACCTGCGCACCGCACGACTGCGGATCGAGATCGACGACATCGGCGCGGTCGTGTACCTGCTGCGCAAGCTGGGCTGGTGGGTGCCCGGCTACAGCGTCGACAGGTACCGGGATCGCCTGCACGACCTGCACGAGCAGATCCTGCGAGACGGTCCGTTCGTCGACCACTCCTCGCGGCACCTGATCGAAGCCCGCAGGGTCTGATCGCCGATCAGCGCCAGAGCCACCGCAGCGCGTCGGGCAGCAGCACGCCGCCGTGGTTCGGGCTGTGCCCGCCGTCGCCGACGACCAGGCGCAGGTCGTGGCCCGAGCGGGCCAGGGCGGCGGCGGTCTCGAGCGACTCGGCGAACCAGTTGTTCTCGCGGTCGTTCCAGCCGATGTCGTGGTGCGCGGCGTGCAGGAGGGTGCGGATGCGACGGGTCTCGCCGTCGGCGAGCAGCGCTGGGTAGGGGTTGCCGCCGGGCATCTGCGCGAAGCTCGGGTTGAACGCGATAACGCGGGCGATCGCATCGGAACGGTGCCAGGCGGCGGTGAACGCCGCGTTCCCGCCCGAGCTGCCGCCGCAGATGCCGATGCCGCCGCCGAAGGTCAGTCCCTCGATCGCGCGGGGGAGCACCTCCTCGAGCAGGAAGTTCACGTAGCGCGCGTCGCCGGGGTCGTACTCGTTGTTGCGGTTCTTCGGCATGACCGACCCGGCGAACACGCCGGGGTCGACGAAGATCCCGATCATCGGCGGGATCGCGCGCTGCGCGGCGAGGGTGTCCAGCACGATCCCGGCGCGCACGTCGCCGTCCGGGTCGAGATACCACCAGCCGTCGTTGAACAGCGTCACCGCCGCGGGCGACGACGGGTCGTGCCCGGCAGCCGTGTGCACCCAGACGCGGCGCATCGTCCCCGGGAAAGCCCGGCTGTCGTCGATGACGAACTCGCGCACCGTGCCGGGACGGACGCCCGGCTGTCGCTCCGAGTCGGGGCCGTGCGTGTACGTCACGGCCTCCTGATCCGAGGCGAGGGCGGAGAACGGGACGACGGGCATGCCACCATCCTCTCTCATCGGCGGATCGGGTGCGGCTAGTCTGACGGCATGATCTACGAGCACCTCGGGGCTCGGCCCCGGATCCACGACACCGCAGTCGTCGCCCCCACGGCCGTGATCTCCGGCGACGTCGAGATCGGACCGAACTGCCAGGTGCTGCACGGCGCCGTGATCACCGCCGAGGGCGGCCCGATCGTGCTTGGCGAGCACGTGATCGTGATGGAGAATGCGCTGATCCGCGCCACGGCGGCCGATGCGGTGCACATCGGCCGCAACTCGGTGCTCGGCACGCTCTCGTCCGTGGCCGGAGCCGATGTCGGCGAGGAGTCGTTCCTGGCATCCGGTGCCAGAGTCTTCAACGGGGCGCGAGTCGGCGCCCGCTGCGAGATCCGGGTGAACGCGATCGTGCATCGGCACTGCGTGCTGCCGGACGACACGGTCGTGCCGATCGGCTGGGTCGCGGTCGGGAACCCGGCGCAGCTGCTCTCGCCGGATCGTCACGAGGAGATCGCCGCGGCCCAGCCCGAGCTCGACTTCCCCGGCTACGTGTTCGGCGTCGACCGGGACACCCCCGACCTCATGGTGCAGCTGACCGAGCGCTACGCGCGCTCACTGGCCCGGCACGCAGACGACCGCGAGGTCTGACCCTCGGCACCCCCCTCGCGACCGCGACGGCATGCGGGGAGTGCCGCGCGAGACCCGCAGACGCAGCGCGGGCGGCTCCCGAAGGGGAGCCACCCGCGTGAGAGTGCGGATGCGTCAGATGACGCCCTGCTCCAGCATCGCGTCGGCGACGCGCTCGAAGCCGGCGATGTTGGCGCCCGCGACGTAGTCGCCGGGAACGCCGTAGCGCTCCGCGGCCTGGAAGGACGCGTCGTGGATGTCGGCCATGATGTCGCGCAGACGCTGCTCGCTGTCGGCGAAGCTCCAGCGCTGGCGCGCGGCGTTCTGGCTCATCTCCAGGGCGGAGGTCGCGACGCCACCGGCGTTCGCGGCCTTGCCGGGAGCGAACAGCACGCCCGCCTGCTGGAAGACGCCGACGGCCTCGGGGGTCGAGGGCATGTTCGCGCCCTCGGCGACGGCGCGCACGCCGTTCGCGACGAGCATCCGGGCCGAGTCCTCGTCGAGCTCGTTCTGCGTGGCCGACGGCACGGCGATGTCGACCGGGACCTCCCAGACGTTGCCGCGCTCGACGAACGTCGCACCGGGGCGACGGTTCGCGTACTCGACGATGCGGCCGCGCTCGACCTCCTTGATCTGGCGCAGCAGGGCCAGATCGATGCCGGCCTCGTCGAGCACGTAGCCGGTCGAGTCGGAGGCGGTGATGGCGCGGGCGCCGAGCTGCTGGGCCTTCTCGATCGCGTAGATCGCGACGTTGCCCGAGCCCGAGACGGCGACGCGCTTGCCCTCGAGGTTCTCGCCGTGCACGGCGAGCATCTCCTGCACGAAGAACACCGCGCCGTAGCCGGTGGCCTCGGTGCGCACCTGCGCACCGCCCCAGCCCAGCCCCTTGCCGGTGAGGATGCCGGACTCGAAGCGGTTGGTGATCTTGCGGTACATGCCGAACATGTAGCCGATCTCGCGGCCGCCGACGCCGATGTCACCCGCGGGGACGTCGGTGTGCTCGCCGATGTGGCGGAACAGCTCGTTCATGAAGGACTGGCAGAAGCGCATGACCTCGGCCTCGCTCTTGCCGTGCGCGTCGAAGTTCGATCCGCCCTTGCCGCCGCCGATGCCCTGGCCGGTGAGTGCGTTCTTGAAGATCTGCTCGAAGCCGAGGAACTTGATGATCGAGATGTTCACCGAGGGGTGGAAGCGCAGTCCGCCCTTGTACGGGCCGAGCGCCGAGTTGTACTGCACGCGGTAGCCGCGGTTGACCTGCAGCTTGCCCGAGTCGTCGATCCACGGCACCCGGAAGATGATCTGGCGCTCCGGCTCGACGAGGCGCTCGAGGACGCCCTTGTCGAGGTACTCGGAGCGACGCTCCAGCACGGGGCCGATCGAGTGCAGGACCTCGTGCACAGCCTGGTGGAACTCCGGCTCGTTGGGGTTGAGCGTGCGCACGGCGTCGAAGACGGGCTGTGCGGCGGTGGAGAGCGGATGGAAGTCGGCTGTGGTCTCGATGGTCACGCGGGTGCTTTCTGGAAAAGGGGGATGAGGTGTTGCGGGCGATCGTGTCGCGTGAAGGCTCGCCGGATCGGGCGGAGTTTCACTGTACAACGACTGCTTGGGAGCCCTTGTTTCTGCGTCACCCGGTGTTCTGCAGACCCGCGGCCACTCCGCTGACGGAGAGCAGCAGCAGCCGCTGCAGATCGGGCGAGGCCACGGGCTCCGTGGTCGCGGTCGTGCGCAGGGCGCGCAGCGCCCGCAGCTGCAGCAGCGACAGGGCGTCCACGTAGGGGCTGCGCAGCTGCACGGCGCGCTGCAGCACGGGCTTGTTCGCGAGCAGGCGGTCGCCGCCGGTCAGGCGGATCACCCAGTCCCGGGTGAGCTCGAGCTCGTCGAGCACCAGC
>JAITUD010000057.1 GCA_031286555.1 Microbacterium sp.
TGCCGGGGCTCATCGCGAAGGAGGGCGGCAGCGGCATCGTCGATCCGTCGGCCATCCGGGCTCCGGCGGGTCTGACCGTCGCAGGAGTCCTCTCGGCGATCGGGCTGGTCGGAGCGGCCTGGGGCGGGATCGGCTCGCTGCGTGCCGCCATTCGGACCATGTCGGGCACCGCTGCCGATGACGGTCCGTGGCTGCGCGCGGCCGCCCGCAACCTGCTGCTGGCCGTCGTGATCGGCGCGACCTTCCTCGCGGCGGCTGCGCTGACCTTCGCCGGCAGCGTCGCGGTGCGCTGGACCGCCGGCGCGGTGGGCATGCCCGCGGACTCCGGCATCGTGTTCTGGTCGGTGCGCGTGCTCTCGCTGCTCGTCGTGCTCGGGCTGAACGCGACGCTCATCGTCGCCGCCTTCCGCACGCTGTCCGGTGTGCACGCGCCGCGGAGGGCGCTCTGGGGCGGAGCACTCGGCGGAGCCGTCGGGCTTCTCGTGCTTCAGGAGCTCTCGGGGCTCTTCGTGGGCGGTGCGAGGGCGAATCCGCTGCTGGCCTCGTTCGCGTCGCTGCTGGCACTGCTGATCTGGCTCAACCTGTCCACCCAGGTGATCCTGCTCTCGACGGCGTACATCGTGATCGCCACGGAGGAGAGCGTCGATCGGGTGCGCAGCCGCCACGGCGCCGAGACGCTCGCCCAGAACCGGCTGCGCCGCGCGGAGCAGGATGTCGCAGTCGCGACCTCGGCACTGCGGCGGGCCCAGCAGGCGGTGTCGGATGAGCGCGGGAAGGTCGGAGGGCGCACGCCTCAGGGGCAGGTGCCGTTCTCCTGCAGCGCCGGGTCGGTGCCGATCCGGCCGTCGACGGACACATCGGCCACGGCCGTGTCACCGGCGATCTTCAGGCCGGTGAGCGTGATCCCGGCCGGCAGCTGGTCGGCGATGCAGATCCGCTGCGTCTCCGACAGGCCCGAGCCGATTCCGCCGAGCCGGTCGGCGAGCTGGGCGAGATCGAGGTCGATCCCGCCCAGCTTCGCGGAGACCGGCGTGAGCAGCAGCTCACCGGCATCCGCACCGGGAGTGACCGTGAGCGACACGGGGATCGTGAGGCCCAGCACCGGCACGCTGCCGCCGACCGTGACGTCGGGCGCGTCGAACGCGACCTCCTCGATGGGAAGGTCGGACTTCTTCACCAGAGCGGCGAACTGGTCCTCGGCGATCGTCACCGTGCCGGAGGCCTCGCCTATCGCACCGCCGCCGAGTGGCACGCCCTTCGCGACGACGTCGACGGCACCGGTGATGCCGCCGAGCTCGACGCTGTCGCTGGAGAGCTCCAGCGTGCTGAGCCGGCCCGAGATCAGCTGCGGCACCAGCAGGCCGGAGGTCTGGACGTCGAGCTGCTGGTCGGCAGGCAGGTCCATGCTGTCGACGACCACGCTGCGCACGATGCTCGGCACCACGGCGCGCGCGACCAGCTCGACAGCCACGGCGAGCGCGGCGATCACGACGACGACGATCAGCAGCACCCACGGCCAGCGCGCGCGGCGCTTCGGCTGCGGTGCGGACGGCATGAGGTCGTCCGGCAGCGGCAGCGTGTGGTACGCGGAGGTGTCGCTCACATGCGCTCCGGCGCGCTGACCCCGAGCAGCCCGAGGCCGTTGCGCAGCACGATGCCGGTGGCGTCGTTCAGCCACAGCCGAGTGCGGTGCACGGTCTCGATCGGGTCGTCGCCCTGCGGGATGACGCGGCAGTTGTCGTACCAGCGGTGGTACAGGCCGGCGAGCTCCTCGAGGTAGCGCGCGATGCGGTGCGGCTCGCGCACGTCGGCGGCGAAGGCCACGAGGCGCGGGAACTCCTGCAGTGCGCCGAGCAGTGCCGACTCGGTCTCGTGGGTCAGGGTCTCGGGCGCGAACTCGCCACGGTCGACCCCCGAGTCACCCGCGTTGCGGGCGACGTTGTGCGTGCGGGCGTGCGCGTACTGCACATAGAACACCGGGTTGTCGTTGGTGCGCTTCTGCAGCAGCTCAGGGTCGAGATCGAGCGGCGAGTCGGCGGGCGAGCGCTCCAGCGCGTAGCGCAGTGCGTCGGTGCCGATCCACGCCTGCAGGTCGTCCATCTCGATGATGTTGCCGGCGCGCTTGCTCAGCCGAGCGCCCTTGATCGACACGAGCTGACCGATCAGCACCTGGATGTTCTTCTCCGGGTCCTCGCCCGCCGCGCCCGCGACGGCCTTGAGGCGATGCACGTAGCCGTGGTGGTCGGCACCGAGCAGGTAGATCTTGTTCTGGAAGCCGCGGTCGCCCTTGTTCAGGTAGTACGCGGCGTCGGCGGCGAAGTAGGTGTACTCGCCGTTCGAGCGCCTGATGACGCGGTCCTTGTCGTCGCCGAAGTCGGTGGTGCGCACCCAGACGGCGCCCTCCTCTTCGAAGACGTGGCCCTGCTCGCGCAGCCGCTCGACCGCCTGGTCGATCAGGCTCGGGCCGCCGTCCGCGGATGCGGCGTGCAGCGTGCGCTCGGAGAACCAGACGTCGAAGGGCACGTTGAACCGCTCCAGCGAGCTCTTGATCTCGGCGAGCTGGTACTCGTAGGCGAGGTCGCGCGCGACGACGAGCTGTTCGTCGTCCGGCAGGCCCAGCAGATCCGGACGGGCCTCGAGCACCCGACCGGCGAGGACCGAGATGTACTCACCGGGGTACCCGCCCTCGGGAGTGGGCTCGCCCTTGGCCGCGGCGACGATCGACACGGCGAAGCGATCCATCTGCACACCCGCGTCGTTGATGTAGTACTCGCGCACGGCGTTCGCACCGCTCGCCAGGAGCAGGCGCACGATCGAGTCGCCGAGCGCGGCCCAGCGGGTGTGCGCGATGTGCAGCGGGCCGGTCGGGTTCGCCGACACGAACTCGACGTTGACCGAGACCCCGGCCTGCGAGTCATTGGTGCCGTACGCCTCACCGGCGTCGACGATCGTCTTCGCGAGCGCGCCGGCCGCTGCGGCGTCCAGCCGGATGTTCAGGAAGCCCGGGCCTGCGACGTCGGCCGCGGCGATGCCCTCGGACTGCACGAGTCCGTCGGCGATGCGCTGCGCGAGCTCGCGCGGATTGCTGCCGAGTCCCTTCGCCAGGCGCATCGCGATGTTCGACGACCAGTCCCCGTGGTCACGGTTGCGCGGCCGCTCCAGCACGATGTCGGATGCCGTGATGCCGAGCTCTTCCCCGGGTCGCAGCGCCGCCGCGATCGGGGTGATGACGGCGAGGATTTCCTGGGCGAGCGTTTCCGGGTTCATAGACCTTCTAGTCTACGTGGTGCTCCTGAGCGTCAGCGGGCGCGTGCCGCGGCCACGGAGGCCGTCAGCCTCGCGTGCCCTGCCTCGTCGACGGCAGCCCCTGCGCGCCGGAGCGCGAGCGCGGCCGCGCCGACGACGCCGTCGGCCACCGGGATGAACCGCGCCCCCGGCTCGCGGTCCCGGACCAGACGCCGGAAGGTTCCGGACAGCAGCCCGTCCTGAGCGAGCACGCTGCCGCCCACCACAACCGGTCCTGGGCCGCGGTGCACGGCCGCGAACGACTGCGCGAGCAGCTCCCCCGCACGCAGCAGGATGTCGCGCGCGACCTCGTCCTCTCCGGCAGCGGCGAACACCAGCGGCGCCAGCCGTGCCAGCTCGACGGGGCGGCCGAGGTAGATCGTGCGGATCAGCCCCTCGAGCTTCGCAGAGCGGCCGTAGCCGAGTGTGAAGTCGGCCGGCACGACCTGGAGCGCATCGAGGACGGCCTCGGTCAGCGCCGTCGCCGGGCCGCGACCGTCCATGTCCTCGACCGCAGCGAGTGCGGCCCTGTGGCCGATCCAGAAGCCGCTCCCCTGGTCGCCGAGCAGCCATCCGGCGCCGTCGGTCGTGGCCTCCAGCCGCCCGCCCGAGACCCGGATCACGGCGGCACCGGTGCCCGACACGATCGCGTAGCCGTCCTGTTCGGCGGTACCGGAGAAGTAGAGCGCCAGCAGGTCGGACTCGAAGGCCAGGGCGCCGTCGTAGCCGGCGACGGCGAGCGCATCGACCAGCCAGCGCTCCTCACCGCCGGCGCCGTGCCCGGCCATCGCCGCGACCACGTGATCGATTTCTCCGATCCCGCGTCGCGCGGCTCGGAGGGCCTGCGACACGGCATCCACGATGCTCTCGCCGGCGAGCTGCGCGCCAGCCGAGGTCGGGTTTCCGCTGCCCGACCGCCCGTATCCGAGGCACTCACCGTCGCGTGTGAGGAGCGTCGCCCTGGTGGAGGTTCCCCCCGCGTCGATACCCACGATCAGGGGATCGTGATCGAAATCTCGCATGTTCATCGTTGACCTCGGAGCAGAATGAGAATAGGTTTCAGAAAGACGCTTACCAAACGTATGCGATTTTCACTGGAGGCAATGGTGCCACGGACCACCGCGACCGGCAATGATGTCAGCATCGCACGCCGGATCGACGCCGGGCGCTGGCGGATGCCGGCCGCCATGGCCAGGGTCGCGGACGTCGTGGAGCAGCATCCCTCTGCACCGCTCGAGTGGACGATCAGCGAACTCGCGGAGCGCGCGCGCACCTCCGCGGCGACGGTCACCAGGTTCTGCCGCCTCATCGGATTCGACGGCTACACCGAGCTCCGGGTCCGCGTCGCCTCCGAGATCGGACGGGCGAGCGCGACCGACGAGGCACCCCGGCGCGCCCGGCGGGTCCTGGGCGAGAACGATCCGCCCGAGGTCCTCTTGCAGACGCTCGTCGAGACCCACGGCCGCGCCATCCAGGCGACCGTCGACCGGCTGGACCTGGGCGCGGTGGAGCGTGCGGCGAAGGCGATCGCGGGCTGCGACCATCTGGACATCTACGCCGTCGGCTCCAGCGGGACGATCGCCGCGTTCCTGCGCGATCGGCTGTACCGGATCGGCGTGAACGCGCACCTGTGGACCTCCGCGCACGACGGTCTCACCTCGGCCGCGCTGCAGGGCAGCACCAGCGCCGCGATCGGCATGTCCACCACGGGCAGCACGATCGACACCGTCCAGATGCTGTCCCGAGCCGCCGCCTCCGGTGCCTTCACCGTGGCCATCACCCAGGACGCCCATTCCGCACTCGCCGACGCGGCGGACGAGGTCATCACCACGGCCGCGCAGTCGCCCTCCATCCGCCCCGACGACCTGTCGGCACCTCACGCGCAGCTCTTCACCATCGACCTGCTCTACTTCCTGGTCGCGCAGCAGGACTTCCCCGCGTCGAAGGCCCGACTCGAGGACACCGCTCGAGCGGTCGCCGGGCTCCGGCGCCCGCGATGGCGCTCCACGGCACATCTGCCCCGAGGGATCGAGGAGATCCGATGACCGCCACCCCCACAGATCTGCTGCGCGAGGCCACCACACGGCTCGAGAGCATCACCGCACTCGCAGAGGACGGCGGCCTGGACAGCGCGATCTCGCTGCTCACCCGTGCGCTCGAGGACGGCGGCGTGATCCACGCGTTCGGCACCGGGCACTCCGAGGGGTTCGCGATGGAGATGGCCGGTCGCGCCGGAGGACTCATCCCCACGAACAAGATCGCCCTGCGCGACCTCGTCCTGCACGGCGATCGTGATGCCGGCATCCTCAACGCCGCGCTGGAGCGCGAGCCCTGGCTCGTGGACGAGCTCATGGCGCTGACGCCGGTCGGCGAGCACGACGTGTTCGTGATCGCCTCGAACTCCGGCGTGAACGGCTCGATCGTCGGTGTCGCCCTGTGGGCGAAGGAGCACGGGCACGCGGTCATCGCCGTGACCAGCCTGGATCACACCGCCAGGGTCGAGCCCAAGCATCCGAGCGGGAAGCGCCTCAGCGAGGTCGCCGACGTCGTCATCGACAATCTCGCTCCCTATGGCGACGCCACCCTCGAGGTCGCCGATGGCATCGGCGCGGGCGCGATCTCGTCGATCACCGCCGCCTTCATCGCGCAGCTTCTGACCCTCGGAGTCGCCCGCGCGATCGCCGAGTCCGGCCACGTGCCACCCATGTACATCTCTGCCAACATCCCGGGAGGAGACGATCACAACCACGCACTGGAAGAGCTCTATGCGGGGCGCATCCGTCGCGGCGACTGACGCCGCCGGATCGTTATCCACCATGAGCACCGTTACGAATACCCTGGGCCGCAAGGCCACCACAACCACACATCCCCAACACCAGGGAAGGTAGTCACAAGATGGAACTCGAGAACACCTCCATCAGCCGCCGCAACCTGCTGCGCGGAGCCATCGCCACGGCGGCGCTGGTCCCGTTCGGCATGACGCTCGCCTCGTGCGCAGCGCCCGGCGGCAGCAGCGGCGGCGGCGAGAAGGGCAAGGTCACTGCTGACAACCCGTTCGGCGTGGCAGCGAACTCCAAGGTCGACGCCGTCATCTTCAACGGCGGCTACGGCATCGACTACGTCGAGAACTCGGCCAAGATCATGGCGGCGAACAAGAACCTCGGCGGCGTGACCGTCAAGGTCAGCTCCTCCACCAAGATCGCGCAGGAGCTGCAGCCGCGCTTCGTCGGCGGCAACCCGCCGGACCTGATCGACAACTCGGGTGCGAACTCGATCGGCTGGAACACCATCCTCGACCAGCTCGAGGAGCTGGACGACGTGTTCGAGGCCAACAACCTCGAGGGCACCAAGATCGCCGACACCGTCTACGGCGGCGTCAAGGACCCCGGCACCTTCGACGGCAAGTTCAAGGCTCTGAACTACGTCATGACCATCTACGGCATCTGGTACTCCGGCTCGCTGTTCGAGAAGGAGGGCTACCAGGTCCCGAAGACCTGGCAGGACCTGCCCGCGCTCGGTGCCGCGGCCAAGGCCAAGGGCAAGTACCTGTTCCTCTGGGGCAAGGAGGCGGCGACGTACTACCAGACGCTCGTCATCGACTCCGCGGTCATCCAGGGCGGCGACGACGTGCGCCTCCCCCTGGAGAACCTCGACCCGAAGGCCTGGTCGAACCCGATCATCCAGGAGATCCTGACGATCCTGTACGACCTGATCAAGGCCGGCTACATGAAGCCGGGCGGCGGCGGAACCCAGTTCACGCAGGCGCAGTCGCAGTGGAGCCTCGACCAGGCGGCACTGCTCTACCCCTCGGGCTCGTGGATCGAGAACGAGATGAAGAAGCAGACCGCGCCCGACTTCAAGATGATGGGCATGACCGAGCTGCCGCTGAACGACAAGCAGACTACCCCGGCGGGCTTCGCGCGCGCCGAGGCGGGCGAGCCGTTCATCGTCCCGTCGAAGTCGAAGAACCCGGCCGGCGGCAAGGAGCTGCTGCGCACCATGCTGTCGAAGGAGTCCGCCACCGCGTTCGCGAAGAGCAAGTTCGCTCCGACGATCGTGAAGGGCACCGTCCCCGCGGACGGCTTCGGCTCCACCGCGCTGCAGTCCCAGGGCAAGATGCTGGAGGCCGCAGGCGACAACGTGTTCACGATCAAGTCGACCAACCTGTACGGCATGAACTCCGACCAGCTGCCGATCTGGAACTCGTTCCTGGCCGGCGGCATGACGGTCGCC
Source organism: Microbacterium sp. (assembly GCA_031286555.1). Classification (GTDB taxonomy): domain Bacteria; phylum Actinomycetota; class Actinomycetes; order Actinomycetales; family Microbacteriaceae; genus Microbacterium. Next base: position 7,519 of record JAITUD010000057.1, read on the forward strand.
GAGATCACGAAGCAGCTGCAGGCACTGGTGGACAAGGTCGCGAACGACAGCTCCATCACGAAGATCGAGATCAAGTGAGCAACAGCAATCCGAGCGGAGGGCCGGGCTTTCAGACAGCCGCGGTCACCGCAGCACGCACGGGG
>JAITUD010000460.1 GCA_031286555.1 Microbacterium sp.
CGCAACAACCTCTTCAAGGCGGCGATCTTCGGCAACGACCCGAACTGGGGCCGGGTGCTCGCGGCGATCGGAACGACCGGTGCCGAGTTCGACCCCTACGACACCGACGTGTTCATGAACGGTGTCCGGGTCTGCACCGCCGGGGGGCCGGACCGTCCGCGTGAGGAGGTCGACCTGACGCCGCGTGCGACCGACCTCATCATCGACCTGAAGTCGGGCGACGAGACCGCCACCATCCTCACCAACGACCTGACCCACGACTACGTGCACGAGAACAGCGCCTATTCCTCATGACAGACCTGCAGGACACTCCGCCCGACGTGGCAGCCGAGAAGGCCACCACGCTCATCGATTCGCTGCCGTGGCTGAAGAAGTTCCGCGACCAGATCGTCGTGGTCAAGTACGGCGGCAACGCGATGGTCTCAGACGAGCTGCAGGACGCGTTCGCCCAGGACATCGCCTACCTGCGCTACGTCGGTGTGCAGCCGGTCGTCGTGCACGGCGGCGGACCGCAGATCTCGACGATGCTCGACCGCCTCGACATCCCCAGCGAGTTCAAGGGAGGCTACCGGGTCACCAACACCGAGGCGATCAGCGTCGTGCGCATGGTGCTCACCGGCCAGGTCAACCCGCAGCTGGTCGGCAAGATCAACTCGCACGGTCCGATCGCGACCGGCCTGAGCGGTGAAGACGCCGGCCTGTTCGGCGGACGTCGCCGCGGTGTCGTCATCGACGGCGAAGAGGTCGATCTGGGCCGCGTCGGCGACGTCGTGCAGGTCGACCCGACTCCGGTGCTCGATCACCTCGCCGCCGGCCGCATCCCGGTGGTCTCGTCGATCGCGCCCGACCTCGACCACCCGGGGCAGTCGCTGAACGTGAACGCGGATGCTGCGGCATCCGCCCTCGCCGTCGCGCTGGGTGCGCGCAAGCTGGTGATCCTCACCGACGTGCCCGGGCTGTACGCGGACTGGCCCAACCGCGATTCGCTCGTGTCGCATCTGACCGCGGACGCGCTCGCCGAGATGCTGCCGCGCCTCGAGTCGGGGATGATCCCGAAGATGCGCGCCTGCCTCGACGCTGTCAAGGGCGGCGTGGACGCCGCGGCCATCATCGACGGACGGGTGCCGCACTCGGTGCTCGTAGAACTCTTCACCAGCAAGGGAATCGGAACGGAAGTGGCCCTGGCATGAGCGATTGGCAGAACGACGCATCCCGCGATCTGATGGGCCTGGGCGGACGGCTCGCGCTGCTCATCCGCGGCGAGGGCTCGCACGTGTGGGATGCCGACGGCACCCGCTATCTCGACTTCCTCGGCGGCATCGCGGTGAACTGCCTCGGGCATGCGCACCCGGTGTTCGTCGAGGCGGTGTCGCGTCAGGCGGCGACGCTGACGCACATCTCGAACTACTTCGCCTCGCCCGCGCAGCTCGAGCTGGCCGCGCGACTGAAGCGCCTCGCCGGCACGGGGGAGCAGGGCCGGGTGTTCCTGGCGAACTCCGGCACCGAGGCCAATGAGATGGCCTTCAAGCTCGCCCGCCTGCATGGGAACAAGTCCGGACGCACCACGGTCCTCGTTCTCGACGGCGCGTTCCACGGTCGCACCATGGGTGCGCTGTCGCTGACGCCCAAGGCGATCTACCGTGACCCGTTCCAGCCGGCCGTGCCGGACGTCCGCACGGTCGGGCATTCCATCGAGGCACTGGAAGAAGCGTTCGACGACAGCGTCGCGGCGATCTTCATCGAGCCCATCCAGGGAGAGGCCGGCGTCGTCGAGCTGCCGGACGGCTTCCTGCAGCGCGCTCGCGAGCTGGCCACGCGGCACGACGCGCTGCTGATCCTCGACGAGGTGCAGACCGGATCGGGCCGCACCGGCGTGTGGTTCGCTTTCCAGCGGTTCGGGATCACCCCGGACGCCGTCACGCTGGCCAAGAGCATCGGCGGCGGTTTCCCGCTCGGCGCGATGATCACGTTCGGCGCCGCGAGCGACCTGTTCTACCCCGGGACGCACAACTCGACCTTCGGCGGCAACCCGCTGGCATCCGCGGTCGCGAACGCGGTGCTCGGCCACATCGAGGACGAGGACCTGCTCGCGAACGTGAACGCGCGGGGCGCCGAGCTGCGTGCCGCGGTCGAGGGCCTGCCCCTCGTCACCGGCACCCGCGGCGCCGGTCTGCTGATCGGCATCACCCTGTCGCATCCGGTCGCCGCCGCGGTGCGAGAGGCGGCGCAGGAGCGCGGCCTCATCGTCAACGCCCCCACCGAGGACACGATCCGCATCGCCCCCGCCTACACGATCGGCGACGCCGAGGTGGCGGAGTTCCTCGACCTGTTCGGCCAGGCGCTCGGCGCCGTGGCATCCACTCTCACCCCTACGGAGACCCCCGCATGACCCGCCACCTGCTGCGCGACGACGACCTGACCCCTGCCGAGCAGGCCGAGATCCTCGATCTCGCGCTCGAGCTGAAGAAGGACCGCTGGGCGAACAAGGCACTGGCCGGCCCGCAGACCGTCGCGGTGATCTTCGACAAGTCGTCAACCCGCACCCGCGTCTCGTTCGCGGTCGGCATCGCGGACCTGGGCGGCTCGCCGCTGATCATCTCCACTGCCAACAGCCAGCTCGGCGGCAAGGAGACCCCCTCCGACACTGCCCGCGTGCTGGAGCGCCAGGTCGCTGCGATCGTGTGGCGCACCTACGCCCAGTCCGGGCTGGAGGAGATGGCCCGCGGCACCCGCGTTCCGGTGATCAACGCGCTCTCCGACGACTTCCACCCGTGCCAGCTGCTGGCCGACCTGCTCACGATCCGTGAGCACAAGGGCGAGCTCGCCGGGCTCACGCTGACGTTCTTCGGCGACGCCCGCAGCAACATGGCGCACTCCTACCTGCTGGCCGGCGTCACCGCCGGCATGCACGTGCGGATGGCCTCGCCTGCGGCCTACGCGCCTCGTGCTGACGTGGTCGTCGACGCGGAGCGCCGCGCTGCGCAGACCGGTGGTTCGGTCACCCTGCTCGACGATCCCCGTGAGGCGGCGCTCGGCGCCGACGTGATCGTCACCGACACCTGGGTGTCGATGGGCAAGGAGGAGGAGAAGAAGCAGCGGCTGCGCGACCTCGGCGGGTTCACGGTGACCTCCGAGATCATGAGCCTGGCCGACCCCGAGTCGATCTTCATCCACTGCCTGCCCGCCGATCGTGGCTACGAGGTCGACTCCGAGGTCATCGACGGCCCGCAGAGCGTCGTCTGGGACGAGGCCGAGAACCGTCTGCACGCACAGAAGGCGCTGCTGGTGTGGCTGCTCGACAAGCAGGAGGCGGCAGCATGACCGAGGGGCACGGCACCAATGAGGGCGCGCTCTGGGGCGCCCGCTTCGCCGGGGGACCGTCGCCCGAGCTCGCCGAGCTGAGCCGCTCCACGCACTTCGACTGGATCCTCGCGCCGTACGACATCGCGGGTTCGCACGCGCACGCCGCCGCTCTCGAGGCGGCCGGGTACCTGGAGGCGGACGAGGCCGCGCAGATGCATGAGGGCCTGGATGCGCTCGCCGCGAAGTTCGCGGACGGCACGCTGCTGCCCGATCCGGGTGACGAGGACGTGCACGGCGCGCTCGAGAAGGCACTCATCGCCGAGGTCGGGGCCGAGCTGGGTGGACGTCTCCGCGCCGGCCGCAGCCGCAACGACCAGATCGCGACGCTCGTGCGCATGTACCTCATCGACCACGCGAAGGTGATCGCACGTGATCTGCTGCGTGTCATCGACGCCCTGGTGGCACAGGCCGAGGCGCACCCCGACTCGATCCTGCCGGGCCGCACGCACCTGCAGCACGCGCAGCCGGTGCTGCTCGCGCACCACCTGCAGGCGCACGCCTGGCCGCTCGTGCGCGAGCTGGAGCGCCTGGTCGACTGGCGTCGTCGGGCCGGTGTCTCGCCCTATGGCGGCGGCGCGCTGGCCGGCTCCACGCTGGGCCTCGATCCGGCACTGGTGGCCCGCGAGCTGGGCCTCGACCGTCCGGCGGAGAAGTCCCTCGACGGCACCGCGGCTCGTGACGTGGTCGCGGAGTTCGCCTTCGTGACGGCGATGACCGGCATCGACCTGTCCCGCCTGTCCGAGGAGATCATCCTCTGGAACACGCGGGAGTTCGGCTTCGTCACGCTCGACGATTCGTACTCGACCGGGTCGAGCATCATGCCGCAGAAGAAGAACCCCGACATCGCCGAGCTCGCGCGCGGCAAGTCCGGCCGTCTGATCGGCAACCTGACCGGGCTGCTCGCGACGCTCAAGGGCCTGCCTCTCGCGTACAACCGGGATCTGCAGGAGGACAAGGAGCCGGTGTTCGACTCCGTCGCCACGCTCGAGGTCGTGCTGCCGGCATTCGCGGGCATGATCGCGACGCTGCGCTTCGA
>JAITUD010000503.1 GCA_031286555.1 Microbacterium sp.
GCGAAGCCGTACCCCAGGCTCTGCACGAATCCGCTCAGCGCGACGGCGCTCTCGTGCGTGCGCGCACGGATGCTGAGCAGCGCGAGACTCATCGGGAACATGATGCCGGTCAGGCCGTAGAGCACGACCCACCCGTACAGGAACGCGTGCGGAGCGAGCACAAGGCCGAGCAGGCCGATCGATCCGGTCACCACCGAGGTGATCAGCAGCACCGGCGTCGCCCACGCGTACCGCACCGTCAGTCCGGGGACCACCAGCGAGCAGGGCAGCGCCACCACGGAAAAGACGCCGAGCAGGAAACCCGCCTCAGCCGCCGAGACGCCGCCGACATCCGCGATCACCTGCGGCAGCCACCCGAACGACACATAGGCCATCGACGCCGAGACGCCGAAGACGAAGGTCATGGCCCACGCCAGCGGCAGCCGAGGCAGACGGCTCAGGATGCGGGAGTCGGCGGGCGCGACGACGACCGGCCCGGTGACGGACTCGAACTCGCGGTCCTGGGGCGTTTCGTCTCGCTCCGCTGCGGTCTCTGAGCGCCCTTCGTCTGGTCGCTGCGCTGCGCGCTCAGGATCCGCGAAGCGAGACGAAGGGCGGTCCCGCAGCATCAGCACGATCCAAGGGATCATCGCCGCCACGGCGAACACGGCCCACTCCGCCAGCGAGACGCGCCAGCCCGCGGCATCCGCGACCGGCACGGCGATCAGCGGCGGAAGGAACGTCGACGCCGCCATCGCGACCGAGTACACGGTCATCATCAGGCCGAGCCGGTCGGGGAAGTACTTCTTCACCAGCGGCGGCAGCAGGATGTTGCCGGTGCCGACGCCGGCGAAGACCAGCGCCGTCGCGGCGATCAGGGTGACCGAGTCCACGGCGAAGCCGCGCGCCACCAGGCCGAGGGTGATCAGACCCGCGGCGAGGACGGTCATCCGCTCGAGACCGAGCCTGCGCTCCAGCCACGGCGTCGCCAGGCCGAACACGGCGTAGCAGACCGGGGGTGCGGCGCCGATGAGGCCGAGCACCACGGGCGGCACGGGGAAGTCCGCGGCGATCAGTCCGACGACGGGCGACAGCGACGCGACCGCCGAGCGCAGCGAGAAGGCCAGCAGGATGATGCCGAGCACCGCGAGCGCACGCCCCTGCCAGAGAGGGCGCACCGCCGTGGATGCGCCGGAGGTCACGAAGTCTGCGACCTCTCCACCCAGTCCAAGTACTCCTCGGTGACCGTGCCGGTGACGTAGCGGCCGTCGAAGCAGCTCATATCGAGGTCGACCAGGTCGGTGCCTTCGGTGATCGCCGCCTTGAGGTCGTCGACCTCCTGGAAGACGATGTGGTCGCATCCGAGCTCTTCGGCGATCTCGGGGATCGTTCGGCCGTGCGCGACGAGCTCGAGCTTCGACGGCATGTTGATGCCGTAGACGTGCGGGTAGCGCACCGGAGGCGCGGCGGACGCGAACGTCACCGACAGCGCACCGGCATCCCGCGCCATCTGGATGATCTGCTTGCTGGTCGTGCCCCGGACGATCGAGTCGTCGATGAGCAGCACGTTCTTGCCCTTGAACTCGGTCGACATCGCGTTCAGCTTCTGCCGCACGCTCTTCTTGCGCACCGCCTGCCCCGGCATGATGAACGTGCGTCCCACGTAGCGGTTCTTGTAGAAGCCCTCGCGGTACTCGATGCCCAGCTTGCGGGCGACCTCCATCGCGGCCGGACGCGACGAGTCCGGGATCGGCATGACCACGTCGATCTTCTCGCGCGGCACGTGCTTGGCGATCGTGTCGGCGAGCTTCTCACCCATCCGCAGCCGCGACTCGTACACCGAGACGCCGTTCATCACCGAGTCGGGGCGGGCCAGGTACACGTACTCGAACGCGCACGGCATGAGCTGCGGGTTCTCGGCGCACTGCTTCGAGAACAGCTCGCCCTCGTTGCTGATGAACACGGCCTCGCCGGGGGCGACCTCGCGGACGATCTCGTAGTCGGCGTTCTCGAGCACCAGCGACTCGCTGGTGACGACCCACTCGTCCGAGTCGCCCGGGTTGCCGGTGGTGCGGCGGCCCAGGATCAGCGGACGGATGCCGAAAGGGTCGCGGAACGCGAGCAGACCGTAGCCGGCGATGATCGCGATCACCGCGTAGGCGCCCTCGATGCGCTTGTGGGTGTTCGCCACGGCCTCGAAGATGCGCTCCGGGTCGAGGTCGACCGGCGACGTGGTCGTCTGCAGCTCGTGCGCGAGCACGTTCAGCAGCAGCTCGGTGTCGCTCGAGGAGTTCAGGTGGCGACGGTCGCGCTGCTCCATCTCGGCGGTCAGCTCACGCGTGTTGGTGAGGTTGCCATTGTGGATGAGCACGATGCCGTACGGGGAGTTCACGTAGAAGGGCTGCATCTCCTCCTCGCTGGAGGCGGTGCCCTTCGTCGCGTAGCGCACGTGACCGAGGCCCACGCTGCCCAGCAGAGCGCGCATGTCGCGGGTGCGGAACGACTCGCGCACCATGCCCTGCGCCTTCGCCGTGTGCATGACGCCGGTCGACTCCGCGGTGGCGATGCCGGTGGCATCCTGCCCGCGGTGCTGCAGAAGCAGGAGTGCGTCGTAGATGTCCTGGTTGACCGGGCCGTTGCCGACCATTCCGACGATGCCGCACATGTGGTGTTACTTCGCTCCGTCCGCGTACGCGCCCACCAGGCGCACCGCTCCGCCGTCGACGCCCTTGGCGCCCTGTTCGAATCCTTCGCCGGGGACGGCGCCGATGTGCACCGTGCCGGCACGCCAGGCGGCGATGCCCTGCGCCTCGATGGCCGCGATCGCGGCATCCGCCTGCGCGCCGTCGACGATCGCGAGGAACCCGATGCCCAGGTTCCAGGTGCCCTCGGTCTGCTCCAGCGGGGTGCCGGCGATGCCGGCCAGCACGCGGAAGACCGGGTCGGGCGACCAGGTGGCGCGGTCGACCTCTGCCCAGCTGCCCTGCGGCAGCACGCGGGCGAGGTTCGCGGCGATGCCGCCGCCGGTGACGTGGCTGAGGGAGTGCACGGCGCCGGGGAGCTGATCGATCAGCTTCAGCAGCGGCAGCGTGTACAGACGGGTCGGCTCGAGGAGAGCCTCGCCCCAGGTGACGCCGAGGTCTTCGGCGCGATCGCCGTAGCCGATGCCGGCGCCGGTGAGGATGTGGCGCACCAGTGAGAAGCCGTTGGAGTGCAGGCCGCTCGAGGCCAGCGCGATCACGGCGTCGCCGTCGCGCACGAGCTCGGCGCCGAGCACGGCATCCTTCTCGACGACGCCGGTGGCGGCGCCCGCTACGTCGTAGTCGTCAGGGCCCAGCAGGCCCGGGTGCTCGGCGGTCTCGCCGCCGACCAGCGCGGTGCCGGTCGCCGTGCAGGCATCCGCGATGCCGCGCACGATGTCGGCGATGCGGTTCGGGACGACCTTGCCGCACGCGATGTAGTCGGTCATGAACAGCGGCTTCGCGCCGACCACGACGATGTCGTCCACGACCATGCCGACCAGGTCCTGCCCGATCGTGTCGTGCTTGTCGATCGCCTGCGCGATCGCGACCTTCGTGCCGACGCCGTCGGTCGAGGTCGCGAGCAGCGGATGCCGGAAGTCGCGCAGTGCGCTGGCGTCGAAGAGCCCGGCGAATCCGCCGACGCCCCCGAGCACTTCCGGACCGTGCGTCGCGCGCACGGAGGACTTCATGAGTTCGACGGCCAGATCGCCGGCAGCGGTGTCGACGCCTGCTGCTGCGTAGGGATTGGTGGTGGAGTCTGCCACCAGGACAGCCTACCGGCTCGCAGGTGGGTGATGTCCGGGAGAGGTGTCTCCTACGATGGGGGCCATGAGCGAGAAGCCGCAGTGGCTGATCCGCGAGGACGCGGGCACACCGGTGCTGATCGCGCTCGCTCTGCGGCAGCTTCTCGGCGTGCGCGAACCCGACGAGATGCCCACGCTGCGCGGCCTCGAGGTGCGGGCACCGGATGCCGCTGACGCCAGCGACGCCGTCGAGGAGCAGTGGCGCTCGTACTGGGACATGACCGTCGAGCCGCGGGCTCATCGCAGCGACGTGCCGCTCGAGCTGATCGATGGATTCGACACCATGGTCGCCCTGCCGGCATCCGGCGCCGACGAGCTGCGCGCGGCGATCGCACCGCATGCGGCGACCGCTCTGCGATTCGCCACCGATGCGCACAAGCGGTACGTGGCGACTGTGAACTCCTCGGGCGACTCGTACCGCGCCTATGCGAGCGCGATCGCGGAGTTCGAGCGCGAGATCGGCCGGCGCGCCCACTCGTTCGAGCTGAACGTGCAGGTGCTGCCTCTCTCGCAGCGCGGCATCTGGTGGATCGGCGCGCTGACCGTGGCCGTCACCGACGGACTGCGGCGCGACGTCGTCGCGTTCGACTCGGCGATCAGGCCGGTGATCGGCGAGCTGGCCTAGTCTTCGGGCGCTCAGGCCTCGGGCGTGATGACGCGCTCGTGCTGCACCTGCACCACGCGGGCGTGCTTGCGCGCGCTGCGGTCGAGCACCAGCGCGACCACGCCGCCGAGCGCGACGCAGATCGGCACGGTCCACAGCAGCATGAAGCCGAACACCTGCCCCGCGGGGTAGGCGACCCCGGCGGCCTCGGAGGGCTCGTAGCTGCCGACCGCGGTGAGGATCAGTGCGACGATGATGCCGAGCACCGCGCCGGAGCCCATGAACACTCCGTAGCGCGGCACGGGACGGACCCTCGCCTCGACGGTCTCACGGGATGCATTGCGTGCCATGCATCCATTGTCCCACGGTCCGGATATGCGCTCGCCGTCAGCGCAGGACGACCGACCAGGCGCCGTAGCCGTGCGTGCTGGAGGCGTTGGCCGAGAACGAGTCGAGGCTGCTCGTCGGGAGGCTCTTCTCCAGGTGATGCGGGCTCTCGTCGCAGCGGAGATCCTTGAGCTCGGTGGCACTGCCCTGTTCCCCGGAGGACGAGGAGATCGCGACGGTCATCGCGTCGTCGCCGAAGCAGGAGAACTCGATGGCGGACAGATCGGTCGGGCCACCGAAGTCCATCCGCGTGCCCTCCTCACCGGATGCCGGTCCATTGCCGACCAGACTCGTCATCACGCCGTCGTTCTCGCCCGCGTCATCGCTCTGCTGCTGCATCCAGTCCTGCACCGCGGCATCGTCAGGAGGCGGCGGTGCCAGTGCCGCACAGCCGGCGAGCGCGCACGCACCCACCGCGATCGTCAGTCCCGCCAGCATCCTCCGCATGCCCCCGACCATAGCGGGCGGTGCCGCAGCGGTCTAAGGACGCAGCGGAAGGAGCGCCTCGATGTCGGCGCGAGTGCCGGATGCGGAGACGCGCCC
>JAITUD010000508.1 GCA_031286555.1 Microbacterium sp.
TATGCGCGCAGCTTGTTGATCAGGCCGATGCCCCGGCCCTCGTGGCCGCGCATGTAGATGACCACGCCGCCCTCCTGCTCGATCGCGTCGAGTGCGGCCTGAAGCTGCGGCCCGCACTCGCACTTCAGCGAGCCGAAGGCCTCACCGGTCAGACATTCGGAGTGCACGCGCACCAGTGCGGTCTCGCCCGGCTCACCGGAGACGACCGCGATGTGGTCGGTGCCGGTGATGCGGTCCTTGTAGGCGAGGAAGCGGAACGTGCCGTGCTCGGTCGGCACGGTGGCGTCGGCGCGCAGGCTCACCCGTCGCTGCGTCTTCTGCGCGACGCAGTCGGCCTCGTCACGAGGGTCGGTCTCGTTCAGATGGCGGATGAGCTGCTCGATCGTGATGACCGGCACGCCGTCGCGCTCGCCGAGCTCGATGAGCGCGGGCAGGCGCATCATGCTGCCGTCCTCGGCGACGACCTCGGCGATCGCCGCGACCGGCTGCAGACCTGCGAGCTTCATCAGCTCCACGCCGGCCTCGGTGTGCCCGCCGCGCTGGCGCACGCCGCCGTCGACGGCGCGCAGCGGCAGGATGTGGCCGGGGCGGATCACGCTGGCCGCGGTCGACTCCGGGTTCGCCAGCACGTTCAGCGTCAGTGAGCGGTCATGGGCGCTGATGCCGGTGGTGACGCCTTCCGCGGCATCCACGCTGACCGTGTAGGCGGTGGAACGGGCATCCTCGTTCGTCTCGACCATCGGCGGCAGGTTCAGCCGGTCGGCGAGGTCGGCGGGCATCGGCGCACAGATCAGACCAGAGGTCCAGCGCACCATCCAGGCCATGGTCTCGGGAGTGGCGAGCTCGGCCGAGATGATGATGTCGCCCTCGTTCTCCCTGTTCTCATCGTCGGCGACGATGACGGGGCGACCGGCGCGCAGGGCGTCTAGGGCTTCGGTGATGGTGGACAGGCTCATCGCGAGCCTCCTTCCGATCGGAACGCGAGCAGTCGCTCGACGTGACGGGCCAGGATGTCGGTCTCGAGGTTGACGCGGTCGCCGACGGCGAGCGCGCCCAGGACGGTGGCGGTCAGTGTCTCGGGGATGAGTGAGACCTCGAACCAGGCGGCGGATGTCGCGGGGGCGCTCACGGCGCTGACGGTGAGCGAGGTGCCGGCGACGGTGATCGAGCCCTTGTCCACCACGAGCGGCGCGAGCTCTGCGGGCAGCGAGATGCGCAGCACGCGCCACTGGTCGCCGGGGCGCACCTCGAGCACCTCACCGGTGCCGTCGACGTGGCCCTGGACGATGTGGCCGCCGAGGCGGGCGCCCACCGGCATCGCCTTCTCGATGTTGACGCGGGCGCCGACCTGCACGGATGCCAGGGCCGAGACGTCCAGCGTCTGCTTCATCACGTCGGTGTCGAAGCTGTCGGCGGTGGAGCCGACGACCGTCAGGCACACGCCGCTGACGGCGATCGACTCGCCGTGCACGGCATCGGATGCGGCGCCGGGCGCGCGCACGGTGAGGCGCCAGCCGTCGCCCGAGGGCGTGATCGCGGTGATCTCGCCGATCTCCTCGATGATTCCGGTGAACATCAGTCTCCTTCTTCCACGGGGTGCGCGATCGCGAGCAGGTCGGCGCCGAGCGGGCGCCACTCGTCGATCACGAGTCTGCGGGCGTCGACGATGGTGCTGACGCCGATGTCTGTAAGTGCGAGCCGGTCGCCGCCGAGCAGCACCGGAGCGAGGTACGCGAGGATCTCGTCGGCGAACCCCTGTGCCAGGAACGCACTCGCGAGGGTCGGACCGCCCTCCACGAACACGCGCTGCACGCCGCGCTCGCGCAGGTCCTCGAGTGCGGCGGCCAGGTCGCGATCGTAGAACAGTGGGGCACGCGCATGCCGTCGCACCGCGGCGTCCGCCGGGGTCTCGCGCGACCCGATCACGACCGGAACCGGCTGGTGCGGGTACAGCGCGTCGCCGTCGCGCGCGGTGAGCGAGGGGTCGTCGGCGAGCACCGTCCCGGTGCCGACGACGACCGCGTCGGATGCCGCGCGCCGCGCGTGCACGTCGGCGCGGGCGTCCGGTCCGGTGATCCACTGGCTGGTGCCGTCGGATGCCGCGGCGCGGCCGTCCAGGCTCTGGGCCCACTTCACGGTGACGACGGGACGGCCGAGGCGCTGCACGGCGAGCCAGTCGCCGATCAGGGCCTCTGCGGAGTCGTGCTGCTCACCGGACTCCACGTCGACGCCCGCTGCGCGCATCCGCTCGGCGCCGCCGCCGGCCTTCTCGCTCGGGTCGTCGAGCGCGTACACGACTCGGGTGACACCCGCGTCGATCAGCGCCTGGGCGCAGGGGCCGGTGCGGCCGGTGTGGTTGCAGGGCTCGAGGGTGACGATCGCGGTGGCACCCTGTGCGGCGCCGGGTGCGAGCTTGGAGAGCGCGTCGACCTCGGCGTGCGGGGTGCCGGCGCCGTGGTGCCAGCCCTCGGCGATGATCTCCCCGGCGGGGGAGAGGATCACGGCGCCCACCTGCGGGTTCAGACCGCGGGGGCCGTTCGCGGCCAGTGCGAGCGCGCGCGACATCGCATCGCGTTCCGCCTCGGTCACTGTCATCCGCTGTCCTTTCCGGACTCCGGGGGTGCCGAGGCACGCTGGCGCGTGCCGTGCTTCCTCTCATCCGGACTACATGGGAGTTCTTCCCACATCACCGTCGGTTCCGGACTTCCACCGGATCGGCGCCCTGACGGGCGTTCGCGGACTGTCACCGCCGGTTCGGATTCTCACCGACCCCGGAGCACGTTGATGCTCTGAGTCTACTCAACGCGGCATCCGTGGATTCATTCCCGCGACGCTGCGTTACTTCAGCAGCCGCGACAGCCGGCGGTCGGCGAGCACCTTGCCGCCGGTCTGGCAGGTGGGGCAGTACTCCAGGCTGCGATCGGCGAAGAACACCGATCGGATCGTGTCGCCGCACACCGGGCACGCCTCGCCGCGGCGGGCGTGCACACGGAATCCGGATCTCTTCGCATCCTTGAGACTGGCGGGCGGCTTGCCCGACGCCTCCGCCGTGGCATCCCGCAGGGTCGTCTGCATGGCGTCGTAGAGCCGATCGATCTCGGCGTCGTCGAGGTTCGCGGCCGGCGCGTACGGCGACATCTTCGCCGCGTGCAGGATCTCGTCGGAGTAGGCGTTGCCGATGCCGGCGATCAGCCCCTGGTCGCGCAGCAGCCCCTTGATCTGCGTGCGCCGGCCGGCCAGCAGCGCCGCGAACGCGTCGCGGGTGAACGCGGGGTCGAAGGGGTCCGGTCCGAGCCGGGCGATGCCCGGTACGTCCTGCGGATCGCGCACCACGTAGACCGCGAGCGACTTCTTGGTGCCCGCCTCGGTGAGGTCGAAGCCACTGCCGTCATCGAGCGCGACGCGCAGCGCGATCGGGCTCTTCCCCGGCTTGATGAGCGTGGTCGGCAGCGCGTCGTACCAGCGCAGCCAACCCGCCTTGGCGAGGTGGAAGACCAGGTGCAGGTCGTCGCCGCAGGCGAGGTCGACGAACTTGCCGTACCGGGCGGCCGCCGTGATCGTCGCGCCGTGCAGCGCGGTGTTCGGCGGATCGTAGGTCTTCAGAGCCGCGATCTCGCCCACGCTCGTCCGCGTGATCGCATGGCCCACCGCGCGCTCGCCGAGATAGTCGACGAGCCCCTGCACCTCCGGCATCTCGGGCATGGGTTCATCCTGTCACCGGGGTGCGACATCCGGCCAGGGGTGCGCGCGCACACTACGAACGTGCGCTGAGGCGCATGCCGCGCTCGACGCCGGCGACCTAGCGTGAGACCACGGACACAGGAGGAGGACCACATGGCCGGGACCTACGAGCACCTCATCGTGCGGCACATGGGCGACACGAGCGCGGACCTCGTCAACGAGGGCGCCGTCGCCACGGGGGAACCGACCCCGGATCACATCGGGTTCCCGTTCGCGCTGATGCGCGCCGAGGACGTGCCCGAGTCGAAGATCCACATGACCTACTGCTGGATCAACCCCACCGACGAGGGCAGCCACTGGGTCAACGAGCACGAGCACGACTACGACGAGATCCTTGTGTTCCTCGGCAGTGACCCGGAGAACCCGCACGACCTCGGCGGCGAGGCCTACCTGTGGCTCGGCGGCGAGAAGTACACGATCAACACCTCCGGCGCGGTCTACATCCCGGCCGGCCTGCGGCACTGCCCCCTGGACTGGGGCACGATCACCCGCCCGATCCGGTTCAACGCGATCTCGCTGTCCGGCAACGGCAACTACGAGTCGGACGAGAACGTCCCGCAGGCCTGAACGGAGACGCGCACCATGGGCACGCACGACCACCTGTTCATCACCGACATGAACGTCGTCACCGACGACATGATCAACGAGGGCGAGGCCGCCGGCGGCCAGCTGCCGCCCAACCTCAGCCTGCCGTACGGGATCATGCGGCAGCTCGACGTGCCGGAATCCACCGTGTTCGGTGCGTACAGCTGGGTCGCGCCGACCGACCAGGAGGTCTTCTGGGTGCACGAGCACGTGCACGAGGACTTCGACGAGATCCTCGTCTGGATGGGCAACGACCCTGACGATGTCGACGACCTCGGCGGCGAGCTGTACATGACCATCGAGGGCGAGAGGCACGTCGTGTCC
>JAITUD010000061.1 GCA_031286555.1 Microbacterium sp.
GCGTGATCCGGCGGTTCTGGGCGCGGCATCCGCTCTTCGCCGACATCCTGATCGCGATCCTCTGCCTGATCTTCTCGATCTCGCCGGCCGCCACGTTCAGCGGCCCCGGCAGAGCGACGGTCATCGGCGTGGTGATCGCCCAGGGGGTGGCGCTCACCGCCTGCGTGCTGGTGGTCTGGCGGCGCAAGTGGCCGTACGCCCTGTTCGTGGTCTCGATGCTGGTCGCGTCGATCTACCTGTTCGCGCAGTATCCGGTCGGCGGTCCGCTGCTGCTGGTCTCGACGTACGCGCTCGCCGTGTACCGCTCCGCGCGCGCCTGCTGGACGGCGCTGGGCATCGGGTTCGGCATCCTCGTCGTGCTGACGATGCCGCTCGCGATCACCGGCGTCGTCCCGTGGGGCACCGCGATCAACGCCATCCTCAGCGAGGCCGTGCTCGGCCTGATCGGCGCCCTGATCGGCGTGAACGTCGGTAACCGCAAGCGGTACATCGAGGCCGTGATCGACCGCTCCCGGCAGCTGCTGGTCGAGCGCGACCAGCACGCGCAGCTCGCGGCGGCGGGCGAGCGCGAGCGCATCGCCCGCGAGATGCACGACATCGTGTCGCATTCGCTCACGGTCGTCGTCGCGCTGACGGAGGGCGCCGCGGCGACCGGCGACCCGGATCGGGCGAGGGATGCTTCGCTCGCCGCCGCCGACACCGCCCGCAGCGCTCTCGCCGAGATGCGCTCGATGCTGGGCGTGCTGCGCGCCGGCGACGCGCCGCTCGAACCGGCCGCGCCGATCGATCCGGCCGAGCCCGTCGCCGCCGCGCGCGGCGCAGGGTTCGCCGTGTCGCTCGCCACCAAGGGCGACCGGGACGTCCCTCCGGCTGTCGCCTTCGCCGTCGGTCGTATCGTGCAGGAAGGGCTCACCAACGCGATGCGGCACGCCCCGCATGCGACCGCGATCGACGTGCGCCTGGACTACACCGCCGACCCGGTCGTGATCGAGATCGCCAACGACGGCGCCACGGCAAGCACGGACGCTCCGGGCTTCGGCCTGCGTGGCCTCGCCGAGCGCGCCGCGCACCTGGGTGGGACCTTCCGCTCCGGCGCCGTCGGCGGGGGACGATGGATGCTGCGCGCCGAGCTGCCGCGCCCGTCGTCCGGCCCTGACCCGTTGCCCGGCTCCGACCCGTCGTCCGGCTCAGACCTTTCCTCAGACCCTTCCTCAGACTCAGGGAGCGATGCATGACCGATCCGATCCGCGTGCTGCTCGTCGACGACCAGGCGCTCATCCGCGTCGGCTTCCGCATGGTGCTCGAGGCCGAGGGCGACATCGAGATCGTCGGCGAGGCCGGCGACGGCGCCGTCGCCGTGCGGCAGGCCGCCGCGCTCACGCCCGACGTCATCCTGATGGACGTGCGGATGCCGGGCACGGACGGCATCGCGGCCACCGAGACCATCGTGCGCGAGCATCCCGGCATCCGGGTTCTGGTGCTGACCACGTTCGACCTGGACGAGTACGCGTTCGGTGCGATCCGCGCCGGCGCGAGCGGGTTCCTGCTCAAGGACGCCCAGCGCGCGGAACTGGTCGCCGCGGTGCGCGCGGTGCACCGGGGCGACGCGGTGCTGGCGCCGCGGGCGACGCGCGCCTTCCTGGATCAGCTGTCCGCGCAGCCGGCGCCGGCGGCATCCGGCCCCGACCCCACGGCGGCGCTGACGGAGCGCGAGCGGGAGGTGTTCCTCGCGATCGCTCAGGGACTCACCAACGCCGAGATCGCGGAGCAGCTCTTCCTCAGCGAGTCGACCGTGAAGACGCACGTCGGGCGCGTGCTCGCCAAGCTCGACGCCCGCGACCGCATCGAGGCCGTGATCATCGCGCATCGGTGCGGGCTGGTGTGAGCGGTCGCTGAACGTGTTTCGTCTCTGCGTTTCGACTTCGCTCCTTCGTCGCTCCGCTCAACGAACGCCTCCGTCGCTCGACCAACGACCCCGTGGGCACACCGCTCCGGGGCGTTGAGCGAGGGAGCTTGCGACCGAGACGAAACGCGTCAGCTGACCCGAAGGCGTTTCGTCTCGCTCCTCCGTCGCTCGCTCAACGACCGAGGAAGGAACTCAGTCCTGGAAGGACTGGCGCACGGTGTCCTCGTCGACCGAGACGAGGTTGCTCGCGATGAGGGTTCCGTTCAGGCCGTGGAAGCGCTCAGCGAGACGATCGCGGTCGGTCTCGGCCTCGGAGTTCACGACGAACAGCGCGGAGGTGCCGGGCACGACCTCCTTGCCGATGCGGTCGAGCTGCTCCTTGGAGATGCCGGCGTCATCCATCCTCTTCACCAGCAGCCCGATCGCGGCACCAGCCGCGGCGCCGATCAGCGGCAGGAAGAACAGCACGCCGGCGAGTGCGCCGAGCAGCGCGCCCCAGCCGGTGGCGCGCCAGTCGTCGCGGTGCTCGTACTTGACCTTGGGGCGGTCATCGCCTGCGGTCCACTCGACGACCGCGTAGTCCTCGATCTTGATCAGTCCCTCGCCCGCGGCCTCACGGAGGATGCCGGACGCCGTCTCGGCGCCGTCGACGGTCTCGAACTTCCAGGCGGTGAATGTCGTCATCGATCTCTCCTTCGGAAACGGTTGCTGATGCGACCATCCTGGCAGTGCTCACTGCTTCGCGGGCAGCATCAGCGAGAAGGTCGTGGTGGGCGTGCTGTCCAGCAGCAGATGGCCGCCGAGCGACTCGGCCAGTTCGGCGGACAGCGCAAGGCCGATGCCCTCGCCCGACGTGGCGCTGCGCTGCTCCGGCCGTCGCGGGAAGACGGCGTTGCCGCTGGGGCGCGGTCCCTCATCCGCCACCTGCACCGTGACGTACTCCGCGCGCCGGGTGCCGCTCACGGTGATGTCGCCGCGACCGTGCGCGATCGCGTTGTGCAGCAGCACGTCGAGGATCTGCGATGCCGCAGAGGGCGCGTCGCCGAGCGACGCCTCCACTCCCGAGAGACGGATGCTGCGTCCGGCGTCCTCGGCCGCGAGGGCCCAGCGTCCGACCGCCGTGCGGATGACCTCGTCGAGCGGTTCGCTCGTCCCCGCCCCCGGCGCGTCGCCGCGCGCCATCTCGAGCAGCTGTGTGATCGCGTCGGCGAGCCGGTCGATCTCCTTCACCGCGTGACCGAGCTGCTCCCGCACGGCGGGCGGCGTCTGCGGCCACAGCGAGAGGTCTTCGAGCTCGAGCCGAACGGCGGTGATCGGTGTGCGCAGCTGATGCGAGGCGTTCGCCGCGAACTCGTGCTCACGCCGGATTCGGGTCTGAAGGGTCGCGGCGCTCTCGCGCAGGGCGGCGTCGATGGCCCGCGCCTCAGGGATGCTGAAGTCCTGCGGCTCGCTGACGAGCGGCCCCGTTCCGACGGCCTTCGCCGTCTCGGCGAGCTGCACGAAGGGGCGGGACATCCGTCGGGCGAGGAGCACGGCGGCCACGGCGGCCACGGCGATGGTGAGCAGTCCGAACCAGATCACCGGCTG
>JAITUD010000108.1 GCA_031286555.1 Microbacterium sp.
CTTGCCGGTCGAGAGGTTGGCGCCCTCGATCGCCCAGACGAGTTCTCCGCCCTCCGACGCGGAACCACCGCCGGAGGGCGCGGAGCAGGCGCTCAGCACCAGAGCGGATGCGGCGGCGAGTGCGGCAAGGGGAAGTAGACGGCGCGCGGAGAGAGCGGGCATGCGTGACCTCGGAAGGATGCGGGAACGGGACGTTCCAGCTTACCGGCGATTTATGGACAGGGTCGAAGAACGCCTCGGGCGCTCGCCGGTAGACTGGCCCGACAACCCACACTCAGGCACGCTCACACAGTGCCGCATACATCGCTCAAGGAGACCCCCTATGTCCGAGCACGCCGCGTCCGCGATTCCCGACAAGCCCGCCCTCGAAGGTCTCGAAGCGAAGTGGGGTGAGACCTGGGCCGAGAACGGCACCTACCTGTTCGACCGCATCCGTGCCGCCGAGGCCGGCCGCGCCGGGGTCTACTCGATCGACACTCCCCCGCCCACGGCATCCGGCAGCCTGCACATCGGCCACGTGTTCTCGTACACGCACACCGACATCAAGGCCCGATTCGAGCGGATGCGCGGCAAGAAGGTCTTCTACCCGATGGGCTGGGACGACAACGGTCTGCCCACCGAGCGCCGCGTGCAGAACTACTACGGCGTGCGCTGCGACCCGTCGCTGCCCTACGACGCCGACTTCACGCCCCCGTTCGAGGGCGGCGACAACAAGTCGTCCCGCGCCGCGGACCAGCTGCCGATCAGCCGCCGCAACTTCATCGAGCTGTGCGAGCGTCTGACCGAGGAGGACGAGAAACACTTCGAGGCCCTGTTCCGCCAGCTCGGTCTGAGCGTGGACTGGACGCAGACGTACCGCACCATCTCGTCGGAGACCATCCGGCAGAGCCAGCTCGCGTTCCTGCGCGGACTGGAGCGCGGCGAGGCCTACCAGTCGCTCGCGCCGACCCTGTGGGACATCGACTTCCGCTCCGCGATCGCACAGGCCGAGCTCGAGGACCGCGAGCAGCAGGCCTCGTACCACCGCATCGCGTTCCACAAGACCGACGGCTCGGGCGACATCGAGATCCAGACCACCCGCCCTGAGCTGCTCGCCGCCTGCGTGGGCCTGGTGGCGCACCCCGACGACGAGCGCTACCAGCCCTACTTCGGCAAGACCGTGCGCACGCCGCTCTTCGACGTCGAGGTGCCAGTGCTGGCGCACCACCTCGCCCAGCCCGACAAGGGCTCCGGCATCGCCATGATCTGCACCTTCGGCGATGTCACCGACATCGTCTGGTGGCGCGAGCTCGACCTGCCGGTGCGCACCATCCTGGGCATGGACGGCCGCGTGCTGCCCGACGCCCCCGAGGCGATCGTCTCGGATGCCGGCAGGGCGGCGTACGCCGAGCTGGCGGGCAAGACGGTGTTCAGCGCCCGCAAGCAGATGGTGGAGCTGCTCCAGGGCACCGGGGAGCTGCTCGAGGTGGGCAAGCCCTTCAACCACGCCGTGAAGTTCTTCGAGAAGGGCGACCGCCCGCTCGAGATCGTCTCGACCAGGCAGTGGTACCTGCGCAACGGCGCCCGCGACGAGGCGCTGCGCGAGCAGCTCATCGCCAACGGACGCGAGCTGGCATGGCACCCGGACTTCATGCGCGTGCGCTACGAGAACTGGGTCGGCGGTCTGACCGGCGACTGGCTGATCTCGCGGCAGCGCTTCTTCGGCGTGCCGATCCCGGTCTGGTACGCCCTCGACGCGAACGGCGAGCGCGACTACGACCGCGTGCTGACCCCGTCGCTGGACAGCCTGCCGATCGACCCGACCACCGACCTGCCCGCGGGCTACACCGAGGAGCAGCGCGGCGTGCCGGGCGGCTTCGACGCCGAGAAGGACATCTTCGACACGTGGGCGACTTCCTCGCTCACCCCGCAGCTGGCCGGCGGCTGGCAGCGAGACGAGGACCTCTGGAACCTCGTGGCACCGTTCGACCTGCGCCCGCAGGGTCAGGACATCATCCGCACCTGGCTGTTCTCGACCATGCTGCGCTCCACCCTCGAGGACCAGCGCTCGCCGTGGGCCAACGCGGCGATCTCCGGCTTCATCGTCGACCCCGACCGCAAGAAGATGTCGAAGTCGAAGGGCAATGTGGTCACCCCGGCCGACATCCTCGACAAGCACGGCTCCGACGCGGTGCGGTACTGGTCGGCCTCGAGCCGCCTCGGCATGGACGCGGCGTTCGACCCGCAGAACCCGACGCAGGTGAAGATCGGTCGCCGCCTGGCGATCAAGATCCTCAACGCGGCGAAGTTCGTGCTGTCGTTCCCGGTTCCCGAGGGCGCACAGATCACGCACGCCTTGGATGCCTCGATGCTGACGGCGCTCGACCAGGTGGTGCAGGGTGCCACCGCCGCGTACGAGAACTACGACCAGGCCAAGGCGCTCGAGATCACCGAGGCGTTCTTCTGGACGTTCTGCGACGACTACCTCGAGCTGGTCAAGGAGCGCGCCTACGACCAGACGAATGTGGGCCAGGCCTCCGCCGCACTGGCCCTGCGCCTGGCGCTGTCCACGCTGCTGCGCCTCCTGGCGCCGATCGTGTCCTTCGCGACCGAGGAGGCGTGGTCGTGGTTCGAGGAGGGCTCGATCCACACCGCCGCGTGGCCGGCGCCGCTCGGAATCGAGGGCGACGCCTCGGTGCTCGCGACCGCGAGTGAGGCGCTGATCGGCATCCGCCGCGCCAAGACCGAGGCGAAGGCCTCGCAGAAGACGCCGGTCGCCTCGGCGACCATCGCGGCTCCCGCGGCGAAGGTCGCAGCAC
Organism: Microbacterium sp.; assembly: GCA_031286555.1. Classification (GTDB taxonomy): domain Bacteria; phylum Actinomycetota; class Actinomycetes; order Actinomycetales; family Microbacteriaceae; genus Microbacterium. The sequence continues at coordinate 2,799 of JAITUD010000108.1, forward strand.
TCGAGGCGGCTGCAGACGACCTGCGTGCCGTGGGCCGCATCGCCGAGCTGTCCTTCACCGAGGCCGAGGAGT
>JAITUD010000249.1 GCA_031286555.1 Microbacterium sp.
TATGTCGAGTAACGAGGGTTCATCGCGTCGAGCCCGGGGGAGCGGGCCAGGGCCGGGCCGGGCCGGGAACCGGCATCCGATCCTCAGCCCGGCCCGGTCTCACGGCGTCAGGCGGTGCACATCCCGAGGGAAGAGGGTGACCTCACGGATGTTGGGTGCCTCGAGCAGACGACCGACCCATCGTTCCAGCCCGATCGCGAATCCGCCGTGCGGCGGCATCCCGTGCGCGAACGCCTGCAGGTACTCCTCGTACGCCGCCGTCGACTCACCGCGTGCAGTGAGTGCCGCGATGTAGTCGCCGTAGCGGTGCAGTCGCTGTCCACCGGTCACGAGCTCGAGGCCACGGAAGATGAGGTCGAAGCTGTTGCTCCACCGTGTGTCGTCGGGCTGCGGATGCGTGTAGAACGGGCGCTTGCGCATCGGATAGCCCTCGACCGCGAGCACGTCGCTGCCGAACTCCTGCAGGGCCCATTCGCCCAGGAGCCGCTCGTGCTCAGGGGCCAGATCCGGCTCGTCTTCCGGAGCGCCGACCCGTCTCAACGCCTCAGCGAAGTGGATCGTGGGGATCTCTTCGGGAATCGAGGGAAGGCCGACCTGCAGCAGGTCGAGCGCGTCGGCCGCGTGCGCGCGGATCGCGTCCGTCATCCCCGCGAGGACCGTGCGGAGCATCGCGAGCACGTCGTGATGGTCACGGATGAATCCGAACTCGACGTCGAGGGAGACGTACTCGGACAGGTGTCGGACCGTGTCGTGCGGCTCGGCGCGGAACACCGGTCCGACCTCGTAGACGCGCTCGAAGACGCCGACGAGCTGCTGCTTGTAGAACTGCGGGCTCTGTGCAAGGAACGCCGGGCGTCCGAAGTAGTCGACAGGGAAGACGTTCGCTCCCGACTCGGTGGCGGATGCGACGAGCTTGGGGGTCTGGATCTCGGTGAAGCCCGCTGCGTCGAGCGTCGCACGGAAGCCCTGCAGGCTCGCTGCGGCGATCTCCCATTTGGCGCGCTGCGCCGGGTGGCGCCAGGTCACGGCGGCGTTGTCCAGCAGCGTCGGCAGCCCGGCGGTGATCGCGGGACGCCACAGCTCGACAGGCGGCGTGGCCGCCGGCTCGCTGAGCAGTGTCACGACGGGAGAGGTGAGTTCCACGCCGCCCGGGGCATGCGGGTTCGCGGTCGCGATGCCGACGACGTCGACGACGGTCTCCTCGGGCGGAAGCCCTGTCTCATCGATCTCATCGGGCCGCACCACCACCTGCGCGAGACCGGAGCGGTCACGGATGACCAGGAAACTGACTTTGGCGAGCTCACGCCTGCGATGGACGTGTCCCTGCAGCCGGATCGCCGAGCCCGGTTCGGCATGAGCGAGCTCTGCGGCGAGAGTGCGCGGTGGTACGGGTGATCTCATGATTCCTCCAGAAAGCGGAAGCCCTGGAGGTGCGGGCGGGGGCCAGATCGCGGTGCCACCACACCTTCGCCGACGTCTCGTCGGCCTCTCGTCGGTGTCGCCGGACGCGCGAGCACGGCTGCTCCTGCGGAGCTGAGGGATGTCAGTCCTCACCGTGGCTGGGAAACAGACTAACGGACGGAACTGTGGCCTGCCTCTTGCTCATACCGCGCGAAGAAGCCGTTGCGCCCGTGCTGCGAGGTACTCACCGAAGGAGTCCGGGGCTTCGACAGTGAAGTCGATGTCGGTGAGGATGAGCACGAGGGTGAGCCACTCATACGAGTCGACGTGAGCCGTATAACGGCATCGATTCTCTCCGAGGGTCTCGATCACGCCATCGATCCGGTGCAGACGTGTTGCGGCATCCGCCGCACTCGCATGGAGCGTGAGCGTGACTGCGAGAGTGGGGACACCGTGAAAGTGCTCGCGCAGGTATGCCGTGAGGTCATCAGCGGGCGGTGTGCGCGATCGAAAGAGGGAGCCGGTTACCGGGATGCCGTCGATGCGGTCGAGTCGGAAGGTGCGCCAATCGCCCCGTTCGCGATCCCAGCCGAAGAGATACCAGCGGTGCCTGAGGCGCAGCATCCGAGCCGGCTCGACCTCGCGTTCGGTATCGCCGCCTTTTCCCCGGTAGCAGAAGACGAGTGTGCGGTTCACGGAGATCGACGCGGCGATGGCGCGCAGAAGCTCGGGCAAAGGCAGCGGGTAGGCGGTAGCGGTGAGTTCGATCGCGGCGAGCAACTGGTCGGTGCTGCGCCTCAGCGCTGGCGGCAGGATGCGGCGCAGCTTGTCGCCAGCGCGGCGGGCCGCTTCCGCCATCGGACTGCCGGCGGCGTCTTCGGATGCTGCGAGCTGCAGTCCCAGCACCGTCGCTGTCGCTTCGTCATCCTCCAGCATCAGGGGAGGCAACGCCCGCCCGGCGACCAGCTGATAGTGGCCGCCCGGGCCGCGGACACTCCGCACCGGATAGCCAAGTTCGCGCAGGTACTCGATGTCACGGCGCAGGGTACGCGACGTGCACCCGTTCGCGTCAGCGAGTTCGGCGGCGGGCCATTGTCGACCGCTCTGCAGCAGAGAGAGCAGCCGTAGCATGCGCTCGCGTGGTGATGCCATCAATCCTCCCGAATTGTGGCGCTAATCTGTCCACATCTGATCGTAGCGTGGAGTCATGGCAGGCATGCGGGAAACAGGCAGATCAGATTGGATCACCGTTGAGGGCGCTCGCACGAACAATCTGAAGGATGTATCGGTGCAGGTGCCGAAGCATCGGATCACGGTGTTCACCGGGGTATCCGGGTCGGGGAAGTCGTCCCTGGCGTTCGGCACGATCGCGGCCGAGGCGCAGCGGCTGGTTGCAGAATCGTATCCGCTCTTCGTGCGCAACAGGCTCCCGCAGTACGGGCACGCTGAGGCCGAGCGGATCGACGGACTGATGTTCATCACTGTTGTGGATCAGCGCCCGTTCACCGGCAACGCTCGTTCCACGGTCGGCACCGCAAGCGATATCTCGCCGCTGCTGCGGATGTTGTTCTCCCGCATCGGCGTGCCGAATGCGGGGTACTCACCGGCATACTCGTTCAACGACCCGAGCGGGATGTGTCAGCGCTGCGAGGGCCTGGGCACTGTGGACGACATCGACCTCGACGCGTTGCTGGATCGATCGCGCAGCCTGAACGAGGGCGCGATCCGCTTCCCGACATTCGCGCCGGATACTTACCGTTGGAAGCGGATGGTGCATTCCGGCCTTGTCGACCCCGACCTGCCGCTCTCCGAGCTGCCCGCGAAGGACCTGGACACACTGCTTTACGCCGAAGACCTCGCGCTGACGAATCCGGACATGGACTATCCGAAGTCCAGCCGTTTTGACGGCGTGATCCCTCGGCTGCGCGACAGCTACCTGCGCAGGACACCGTCCCGGCTCACCGATGATGAGCGGACCGGCCTGCGTCAGGTCGTCACCCGCAAGACCTGCCCGGAGTGCGGCGGCGCGCGCCTGAACGCCGCCGCGCGCACAAGCCGGATCGACGGACGTTCCATCGTGGACTGGTCAGCTATGCCCGTCGCCGAACTTCGCGCAGTGGCCGACTCGATCGATGATCCGAGGGTGACGCCGCTGCTCGACGCCATCCGGGAGCGCTTGGGCGCGATCTCCGAGGTCGGGCTTGGCTATCTCAGTCTCGACCGTCAGTCCACCACGCTGTCCGGTGGAGAGGCGCAGCGGGTGAAGCTCGTCCGCCATCTCGGCAGCGCGCTCAGCGACGTCTGCTACGTGTTCGACGAGCCCAGCGTCGGCCTGCACCCACACGACGTGCACCGGGTGCTGGCCTTACTCTCACGGCTCCGCGATGCACACAACACCGTCATCGTCGTGGAGCACCATCCCGCCGTCATCACCGCAGCCGACCACGTCATCGACCTTGGCCCAGGCGCCGGCGCCGCCGGCGGATATGTGCAGTTCACGGGAACGCCGGAAGAGTTGGCAACAACGGGCACCGCGACCGGTCAGATGCTGGGGGAGCCCGTCCGCATCAACACCGCCCCGCGCCCGGCTGCGGGCACGGTGACCATCGAACACGCAACAGCACACAATCTGCACGACCTCACCGTGGATATCCCGCTCGGCGTGCTCACAGCAGTGTCCGGCGTTGCCGGATCCGGCAAGAGCACTCTGATCGCGACAGAACTACCGCGCCAGCACCCTCAGTTCACGGTCATAGGCCAGGAGCCGCTACGCGGCGGCATCCGATCCACTCCGGCAACCGTTCTCGGCGTCGCCGACCCCATCCGGCAGGCGTTCGCGACCGCCAACCGGATGCCCCCGTCCTGGTTCAGCGCCAACGCGCGCGGCGCTTGCCCGGCGTGCAAAGGCAAGGGCGTGATCGTCACCGACCTCGCCTTCCTCGACGATGTCAGCACACTCTGCGAAGCCTGCGGCGGCACACGCTTCAACCAGGCAGCGCTCGCCGCCACGCTTCGCGGCCGCACTATCGCTGAAGTACTCGCCATGACAGCCCCAGCCGCCGCCGAGTTACTCGGGAACACTGCTGCAACACGACTGCGTTGGCTTGATGATGTCGGTCTCAGCTACTTGCCGATCGGGCAGAGCACCGACACTCTGTCCGGCGGCGAACGCCAGCGCTTGCTGCTGGCCAAGCACCTTGCGGACACGGCCGATCCAGGAGAGGTGCGGATCGTGCTCGACGAGCCGACAGCGGGCCTGCACGGCGCCGATGTCGACCGATTACTGACCCTGTTCGACCGCCTCGTCGACGCCGGCGCTACCATCATCGCCATCGAGCACAATCAACGCGTCATCGCACACGCTGACCACGTCATCGACATCGGCCCCAAAGCTGGTGACCAGGGCGGCACTCTGGTCTACCACGGGCAGCCGACCGGGCTCCTCAGCAGCGACGCCTCGCTCACAGGTAGGCACCTTCGCCAAACCATGAGAGGTCACGCCTAACGCGCCTGCCGGGAATGGTCGGCTGCCGCCCAGGCGGACACGCCGTCGACGCCGCCACAGCAGTTCACACGGCCGGAGCCGCAGACCGACATCAGCGCCATCGCGGTCAGCCGTTCGCGCCGGAGGGCGCCGGGCACAGCGCCGAGGTCACCGATCCGGATTATCCGATCGATCCGGAGTATCCGATAATGCACATTATGTCAGCTCAAGTTCTGAGACCCGGGTGAGCACACTCCCCGACTCCCCGAGCATTCACGGGTGATGTGCTGCCCAGGCTGCGCGGGTCAACCGGTACTGCTGGAACGAGGACTCACCGTAGGTCGCCACTCCGTCAGGCACGAACCCGACTTTCGCCACGACCTTCGCGGCGTTCCTCGTCTCAGGCAGTGCGATGGTCACTTCTTCGAGCCCGAGCTCCCCGAACCCACGGTCAAGGGACTCGCGTGTGATCTGAGCGCCGCGGCCCCAGAACTCCGGCCGCAGGACGAGGGCGAAGTCTGCTCCGCCCTCCTCGTATTGAAAACCTCCCCAGCCGGCGAACCGCCCGTCGACGAGGAACGCCCAGGGGCCATAGCCGTGCATCTGCCACAGCGCGTCTTTCTCCGCCACCCAGTCGCTCGTCGCCCGTGCGTCGAATCGGTCGGCGAGCGGCATGTGCCGCGCGTTGCGCGGCTCGTTGAGCAGCTCCTGCACTTCAGCGAGCGGGATCCGGGTGAGTCGGGTGAACTCGATCATTCCTGCGTCTCTCCTTCACCACGTGGCAGGCCGGCCGCGTCACGCCGAGCGCGTGCGAGGCAACCGGCACCAAGAAAGTCTAGGGGCCACGTCGCAGGAGGCTTCCTCCGGCCCTCACCCTCGATTCCGCCTCTGCTCCACCAGGCCCCGACATAATCGAGGGATGACGGTTCCCGAGGTCCATCCGGCGCTGGCCGGTCGGTTCAGTCCCGTGGGCTTCGATGCGACGATCGACATCGACGACCAGCGGGTCGACACGCTGCTGGATGCTGCACGGCATGCGCCCTCCGCCGGGAACTCGCAGCCCTGGATGTTCGTCGTCGCGCGGCGTGGCGACGCCGTGCACCAGCGGATCGTGCCGCATCTGGCGCGGAGCTCCTCGGTCTGGGCACCGTCCGCCTCACTGCTGGTCGCGAACCTCGCACACGTCACGATCGAAGGAAGCGACGGATGGGAGTACTCGGAGTTCGCGCGCTACGACCTCGGACAGGCTGTCGCGCACATGACCGTGCAGGCGTTGCACCTGGGCTTCGACGCTCATCAGTTCCGCGCCTTCGACAGGGAGGGGCTTGCCGCCGAGTTCCAGATCCCGTCGCACTGGGAGGTCACCTCCATGACGGCCTTCGGGGTCTCCGCGCACGCCCCCGGTGAGGCCCGCTCCCCCGGCACCAGCCGTGAGCGCGCCGGCCGCTCGGACATCACCTGGCTGCGTGCGGACAGGACGCAGGGATGACGCCCGTCGGCAGCGCATCGACGCGTCTCGTGATCCTGCGCGGCGACTCGGCCTCCGGGAAGACGACGACCGCGCTGGCACTCCGCGAGAGGCTGGGACTGAAGGTGGCGCTCATCCATCAGGACCAGTTCCGGCGCGAACTGCTTCGGAACGAGGACCGTGCACAGCGTTCCCGGGACGCGGGCATCCTCATCGT
>JAITUD010000320.1 GCA_031286555.1 Microbacterium sp.
AGCACGAAGCTCATCGCGAAGCTGATCAGCTGGCCGGTGTCCTCCTGCAGGTACTCGAGGACCGTGGTGCCCTCACGTCCGAGGTCGATCACGCCCTCCATGAGCGGCAGGATCAGCAGAGTCATCGCGATCGCGACGACCCCGTCGGTGAAGGCCTTCAGCCGATCGGCGGGCAGCAGCGTACGCGGGGTGTCGGTCTCGGTCACCCGGGAATGCTCTCGCGTCGTGGAAGTGCCGTCAAGGACGGCGCGCGCGCGCCTCAGGCATCCGCGCCTCCCGATTCGGGGTGCCCGGCCGGAGCGGCGGGGTCGGCCAGCCCGCCACGGGCGGTCAGCGGCGTGGCATCCGCCGCGACCTCGTCGGCGTCGGCACCCGGTGCGGGTGTGTCGCCGTCGTCGGCATCCTCCGCGTAGGACGCGCTCAGCCGCCGGTAGGCGCGGGTCGTGAACGCGAACAGGGCGAGCGCGATCGTCGCGAGCCCGGCGAAGAAGAAGATCAGCGCGATGCCGCGCGCGCGGCCGTCGCCGACCAGCCAGCCCCAGGTCTGCTGCCCCTGCTCGGACTCGACGAACGGGATGATCGCGTACTGGGCGATCGGCGCGATGAGGAATGCCGTGATCGGTGCGGCCGCCGCCTCCATCGCCGACGCGAACCCGAAGACGCGCCCCTGCCGCTCGAAGGGGACGACTTTCTGGATGACGGTCTGCTCGGAGGCCTCGACCGCGGGGATCAGCGCCATGTAGACCCAGATGCCGACCACGTACAGCGGCCACCAGTCCCGGATGGTGAAGACCGCGCCGAGCGCGCCCATGCCGATCACGAGCACCAGCATGGTGCGGATCGGGTTGCGCCCCAGCCCCTTTGCCGCGACGATGGCGCCGCCGACCAGGAAGCCGGTGGATGCCACCGCGAGCGCGATGCCCCACAGCTGCACCGACATCAGTTCGAGCCCGTAGGGGTCCATCAGCGCCATGTAGACGCCGCCGATGAGGTTGTTGAACATCGAGAAGAACAGCAGCACGAACAGTCCGGGCACCGCGCGGATCGAGCGGATGCTGCCGCGCACGTCCATCGCCGAAGGGGCGTCCGGATCGACGGTCGGCGCCTCTTCCGGAATCCGCACGAACAGGATGTGCACGAGCGATACCACGGTCAGGCCCACCGCGATCACGAGGGTGCCGCCCATGCCCAGGAAGCCGACCGCCAGCCCGCTGAACACGCTGGTGACGAGGAAGGCGAGGCCCTGCACGGTGCCGACCATGCCGTTCGCGTTGGCGTGGCGCTCGACCGGCACCAGCAGCGTCACAGTGGTGGACAGCGCGATGTTGCGCATCTGCTCGACCACGGCACCGAACAGGATGAAGCCGCAGAACACCCAGAACCAGGGTCCGCCGAAATCGATCAGAGCGCTCTCGGGCTGCCAGAGGTAGACCACGCCGGCCGCGACGAACGCGACGGCGGTGACCGCGCTCGAGAAGACGAACACCGCGCGTTTCCGGTGTCGATCGACGAAGGTGCCGAACACGATCGAGAACACCGCGATCAGCAGCATGTAGGCGCCGCCGACGATGCCGGTCGCCATGACGTTCCTCGTCTCGAGGTACACCCAGAAGGTCAGCGCGAACCACAGGAAGCTGGTGGTCACGTTGGCCACCATGGTGTTCACCAGCACCTGCAGGAAAGTGCGCATGAGGAAAGGGTAGGTGTCGCCACCGACATCCGACAGGGCTCGGCGCCTGCTCAGTCCTTCCGCGACCGTCGACGCGACAGCACCACGACGATGACCACCACGACGAGAACGCCTGCCGCACCGGCGACGATGGCGAACAGCATCCCCCCGCCCGTGGATCCCCCGTCTGCAGGCGCCGAGGGCGTGGATGATGGGGCCGGCGCCGTCGACACGGACAGCTCGTAGTTGCCCAGGCTCCCGTAATCGGAGTAGCCCTGAGCGTCCTCGACACCGGCCTTCGAGGGGTCCCCCGAGCCGACGCCGTCGACGGAGAGGTAGTACACGCCCGCCGGGACCTGCACGGAGATCTCCGCACCCAGGCCCGTCGCGACGTCATCGGATTCGCGCACCGTGGGCTCGTCGTCCTCCGCGACGACCCTGCCGGCCTCATCCGTCACCTCGAGCTTCGCGTCGAGGTCGGGAGACACCTCGGTCACGGCGACGCGCGCCTTCAGCTCGCCGTCCCCCGCCACGACACGGAAGACGTCGACATCGTCCTGCCGCTCGATCACGCCGTGCACCGAGGCGCTGCCCTGGCGGATCTTGAGCTTCGTGGCATGCGAGGCGTCGTCGCCGACTCTGTCCTGCGCGGGATCGGCGCGGTCGACGTAGGTGAACAACGGCGTCAGCGCGGCACCCGTGCCATCGCACTCGCCCCGCGCGCCGATCTTCTGGAATCGATCGCCCTTCTTCGGATCCGCGAGATCCGCGTCCCCGACGGGGCACACAGCGCCGGCGTAGCTCGCGCCGTCGTCCGTGACCAGGTCGTAGGACACGTCCTTCCTCCCGGACCGATCGGTGATCGCGGCGATGTCGTCCTGCCTGTGATTCGCCCCGCGGTAGTCGCCGCGCGTCCATTGACTGACCGGCGTGAGCTCGGCCTGGCCCATGATCGGGCCCCACACGCCCGTCAGCGGCGCGTAGTACTCCTGAACTCCCGAGCCGTCGTCGATCCCCTGGTGGTCGAGGCCGAAGTTGTGGCCCACCTCGTGCGAGACCCCCTCGGCGATGGCCTTCGCCGAAGCCCTGGTCGAGTCTCCGCCACCCATCGTGATGGGCAGGATGATCGCTCCTTCGTAGTACTCGGAGCCTGCACCGCCGATCCAGCCGTACCCGGCCGTGCCCACCTTCTCCGGCACGATGTCGGAATCCGTGATGATCGCGTGGGCACCGTACTCCTCGTCATCCTCCGACGTCTTGTACAGGCGGTCGTCGCCGGGGCGCGTGGTCGTCACGTTGATGTCGAAGGGTGCGTAGTCCTCGGCGACGGATGCCCACACGGCCTGGATCAGCGCGGGAGTCGCCGCCGCTGACGGCGCGAAGTCGAGCCGAGACGCACCCGCGAGGCGATTCCAGTAGTGGTCCTCAAGGACCTCCCCGTCGAAGTCGAGATAGATCGTCACAGGAGCGCCCGGTCTGGACCCTTCGGCGGGCGAGCCCGGGATGCTCGCTCCTGCGGATGCCGGTATCGCATCGTCCGCGGATGCGGCCTGCGCGACGCTCCCGCCCAGAGCAGCCGCGCACACGACCATCCCCGCGAGCACGCGCCGCACGGCGGTCCGCCCCATTCCCGCACCCATTCCCCGGCCCCTCGCCTCGCAGTCGACCCTCCATCGTAAGGAATCGTGAGGCCGCTCCTTGCCGCGCGAGCCGGATGGTCGGCGACGAACCGTACACCATTTGGTATTCAGTCCTAGGATCGGTGGGAGTCGATGCCACACGAAGGAGTGCCGCATGCGCATCCGCCGCCCCCTGGTCGCCGTCCTGACAGCCGCCGTCCTGATCGTCCTGCAGGCCGTCGTCGATCCGACCGGGCTGCTCGCCCTGGTCGGCTGGCCCGGCGGCACGCCGCGGATCGACCTGTGGTGGCCGATCGCGCGGTACATCGTCTTCGTGCCCGTCATGCTCGGGATGCTGTGGTGGGGCGCCCTCCGCACCGCCGGACGCTTCTGGACGATGACTGCCGCCGGGACCCTCTCGGTGCTGATCGCGCAGGCCGTGACCGTGCTGGCCATGACCCTCGACCCGCTGCTGGCCGGCTGGTCGGCGGGGTACGTGACGGCCAAGGCCGTGCCGGCCGCCCTGATCATCGCGGCCGTGACACGGCTCGCCGGCGGACGGCCCGAGGCGGACGAGCCGCGACCGCGGGGCTCGGCATGGCCGCCCGCGATCGTGGTCGCCGCACTCGCCCCGCTGCTGGCCGGTTCCTGGTGGACGGGCGGCGCGTACGCGCCGTTGCTGCCGGTGCCGAGGGTCGAGCACGGGGTCGTGCTGATGGCAGTCGGGGTCCTGCTTCTCTGCGCGAGCGCCTGGCTCGGCATCCGCTGGTGCCGACGACGCGTGCCCGGGTTCCTGGGCACGTGGCTGGGCGCGATGATCGGCGGCGGGCTGTTCGGTCTCGTGGTCGCCGTGGTCTCGCTGATCGTCGACAGCGGGTTCACCGGGGAGCTCGCCCCACTGCTGAACACCTACATCTTCGTCGCCGACGGCTTCTCGTTCGGCGCGGCCGTGGGCTGGATCGCTGCTCTCGTCGCGCTGATCGCGGATCGCGTCGTCGCGGGCCGCGCAGCTCCCGCGGACAAGAGCACCTCCCGCGGATCGGATGCCGCGGATGACCCGCACGACGCGCACATTCCCGCGGGAGACGCGCAGCGCCCGGGCATCCGCCCTGTCCCGGTGCTCGCCTGCGTCGCCGTGCTGGCCGTGTCGACCACCGTCGGCGCGCTGCTGACCGCTCCGATCACGCGCACCGAGGCCGACCACGTGCCCGCCGGCTTCCTGCGCGTCCAGGACGGGCACATCGCCGACGGCGAGGGGAACCAGGTGCTGCTGCGCGGCGTGAACGTGAACCAGCTCGTCGACTTCTACCAGGCCCGCCCCGACGTGCCGGTGAACCGTCCGCTGACCGAGCAGGACTACAGCGACATGGCGGCGCTCGGCTTCGACGTCGTGCGCCTGAACATCTCGTGGTCCGCGCTGGAGCCGAAGCAGGGCAGCCTCGATCCGACCTACCTCGGCAAGATCGAGGATGCCGTGGCCTGGGGCAAGGCGCACGGCATCCGCACGGTGCTGGACATGCACCAGGACGGCTGGTCGAACGCACCGACGCAGCCCGGCGACGTGTGCCGCCCCGGCACCGATCCGATGTGGGGCTACGACGGGGCGCCGGAGTGGGCGACGCAGTTCGACGGCACCCCGCGCTGCTCCTTCACCGGGCGTGACATCTCCCCCGCCGGCGACCGCGCCTTCGAGCACTTCTGGTTCGACACCGACGGCGTGCAGTCCGCGCTGGTGCGCACCTGGGGCGAGCTGGCCGGCGTCTTCGCCGACGAGCCGGCCGTCGCCGGCTTCGACCTGCTGAACGAGCCCGGCTTCGGCGAGACCGCGCCGGCGACCCCCTCGGCGGAGCTCGGCCGGTTCTGGTCGCGGGCGATCGACGCGATCCGCGACGCCGGCGCGCCCCAGATCGTGTTCGTCGAGCCCAGCATCCTGTGGTCGGGGCTGGGCATCGACAGCGGCCCGACCCTCGGCTTCACGGAGGATGCGAACGTGGTCTTCTCGCCGCACCTCTATGCCGAGTCGATCACGATGGATCATTCCCTTGGCCTGCCCACGATCGTCGGCATCGAGCGTCAGTTCGAGGCCGCGCAGCGGGTGGCGGAAGAGCACGACATGATCCTGTGGTCGGGCGAGTACGGCTACTGGGGCGACGACGCGTCGATCGAGCAGCGGATGACGCGCTATGCGGCCGAGGAGGACCGGCGGATGCTGGGCAGTGCGTACTGGGTCTGGAAGCAGTCCTGCGGCGACCCGCAGAACGGCATCGGACCGCTCGGCCTGGCGCTGGTGCCGGAGGACTGCGAGACCGGCGAGGACGCACCGGGCAACAAGGATCTGCTGCGGCTGCTCAGCCGCGCGTATCCGCAGTCGGCTCCCGGGCGGATCACCTCGCTGGCATCCGCCGAGACCGGCGCAGACGGCCGACTGGCGCTGTCCGGCACGACGGCCCAGGACGGATGCGGGCTGAGCGTCTGGGTTCCCGGCACCGCGGAACCGGAGGTCACGAAGTCCACCGGCCTCACGGACATCGCCTCCGAGCAGGTCGACGGCGGATGGATGCTGACCGGCTGCGCCTCCGGCGACTACGCGATGCACATCCGCTGAGAAGTAGGCTGGTGCGGTGAGCGTTCTGCATGACACCGCCGTGCGCGGCTTCGCATCCGACAACTACTCCGGCATCCACCCCGAGGTGCTCCAGGCGATCGCGGAGGCCAATGCCGGCCACCAGATCGCCTATGGCGAGGACCAGTACACCGAGCACCTGCAGGAGGTCTTCCGCGGCCACTTCGGTGACGGCGTGCAGGCCTTCCCGGTGTTCAACGGCACTGGGGCCAACGTCACAGGGCTGCAGTCGATGCTGCCGCGCTGGGGCGCCGTGATCGCGGCATCCACCGCGCACATCAATGTCGACGAGGCGGGCGCGCCCGAGAAGGTCGGCGGCTTCAAGCTGCTGACCGTCCCCACCGACGACGGCAAGCTCACCCCCGAGCTGGTCGACCGCGAGGCCTGGGGCTGGGGCGACGAGCACCGCGCGCAGCCGCTGGTCGTGTCGATCACGCAGTCCACCGAGCTGGGCACGCTCTACACCGCCGACGAGATCCGCGCGCTGGCCGACCACGCGCACGGCCACGGCATGAAGCTGCACATGGACGGCGCCCGCATCTCGAACGCGGCGGCCGCCCTCGACCTGCCGCTGCGGGCCTTCACCCGCGACGCCGGCGTCGACGTGCTCAGCTTCGGCGGCACCAAGAACGGCGCGATGCTGGGCGAGGCCGTCGTGGTGCTGAACCCCGAGGCATCCGACGGGCTGATCTTCGGCCGCAAGTTCAACATGCAGCTGGCGTCGAAGATGCGGTTCGTCTCGGCGCAGCTGATCGCGCTGCTCGAGGGCGACCTGTGGCTGCGCAACGCGCGGCACTCGAACGCGATGGCGCAGCGCCTGCGGTCCGAGGTCGAGGCGGGCCTCGCGGCCGGCACTGTGCGCGGCGTCTCGTTCTCGCAGCCCACGCAGTCGAACGGCGTCTTCGCCGTGCTGCCCGAGGGCGTCGCCGACGAGCTGCGCAAGAGCTTCCGGTTCTACGACTGGGATGCCGCCAAGCGCGAGGTGCGCTGGATGTGCAGCTTCGACACGCAGGAGTCCGACGTCGACGCGTTCGTCGCGGAACTGGGGCGCCTGACGACGGCCTGAGCCGAGAGCTCCACGCCTTTCGAGACCCCGGCCTGCACACGCGTGCGGACCGGGGTCTCGGTCTGATCAGCGCGCGGTGTAGGCCCCGAGAACCGTCGCGGTGATCGTGTCGGCCGCATCCTCCGCACGGAGCCGGCCTGCCCCGACTTCGACCGAGGCGCCCTGCATGATCATGCGGAGCACGCCGACCAGCCAGTCCTCGGGCAGGTCGGTGCGGAACACGCCCTCGCTGCGACCTCGCCGCACCAGCGCCAGCACCCGCGCCGCCGGGGCCTCGTGCAGCCGGCGCAGCTCGTCGTCGTCGAGCACGTCGAGGGCGGCGGTGGCGACGGCCCCGATGCGGCCGATCTGCTGCCAGCTGGCAGCGATCAGCCGGCCGAGCGCACCGCGGGGATCACCGGACGTGTCGACCCCCGAGAGCACCTCGTCCCCCTCCGCCATCGCCCGCTCCACCACCGCGCGCAGCAGCTCCGGTCGTGACGAGAAGTGCGCATAGACGGTGACACGGCCGACACCGGCCGCCTCGGCGACATCCGCCATCCGGGCATCCGGAGCAGCGGAGAAAACCTGGATCGCCGCATCGACGATCGCGGTGATGTTGCGCTGCGCGTCCGCGCGGCGGGCGCGCGGCGGGTTCTCGACCGTCATCCCATCTCCTCTTGTCGTACATCAGTGTACGAGTTATCCTCCCCTTGTAACCCGAACACCCGTGTACAGGAAAGGAGGCGGCCATGAGCACCACGGTGCTGGAACCCCGCCGCTCCCGCATCTTCCTCGGCATCGCCCTCCCCCTCGCCGCCGGCGTACTCGCGGCCTTCGCCATCGGATCGCAGACCGGCGTCGCCCCGGTGATCATGGTGTGCGCGGCGATCTACCTGTTCGCCGCCGCTATCGGACGCCGATGGGCGTCCTGGGCGGGCTTCGGCATCTCCTTCCTCGTGCTCGCACCGGGGTTCGTCCTCGACGACCCGTGGATCCCGATCATCACTCTCGGCGCGATCCAGATCGTGCTCGTGATCGTCGGCCTGGTGCGCGGTGCCTGGCGGACCAGGGTCAACCTCCTGCAGCTGGCGGGAGCCGTGCTGTTCAGTGCGCTCGCCGTCGCCGCGGCGGCCGGGGCCGCGCCGTGGGCCGGCATCGTCACGGTCTTCGCCCTGCTCGCGCACGGTGCATGGGACCTCTGGCATCATCACCTCGATGCCGTCGTGATGCGCTCCTACGCACTGTTCTGCGCTTCTCTCGACATCGTGCTGGCCGTGATCGTCGCCGTCGCGATGATCGCCGGCGTCTGACGCAGAGGCCCTACCGTACGGGCCGCGGAGGACGGATGCTGGAACAGCACGCCACGAGCACGAGAGAGGTCACGATGATTCACGACGTGATCGCCGCCCAGAGCGGCTTCGAAGAGGCGGAGGTGCGTTCATGAACGCGCCGGCCATGTACCCGGACCTCGACGGAAAGGTCGCCGTGGTCACCGGCGGGTCCCGCGGCATCGGCGCGGCGACCGCGCTGGCCCTCGGGGCGAACGGCGCTCGGGTCGCCGTCGTGGGTCGCGATCAGGAGGCGCTCGACCGCACGGTCGCGGCGCTCGCCGAGCAGGGAACCACTGCCCTCGGCGTGCCCGCCGACTGCACCGTCGAGGCCGACCTCGCCCGGCTCGCCACCACGGTGGCAGAGCGCCTCGGTCCGCCCGACATCCTCGCCGCCTTCGCCGGAGGCAACGGCATGCCCGTGCCCACGGCGC
>JAITUD010000399.1 GCA_031286555.1 Microbacterium sp.
GCCGGGCACGCGCCGAACGGCGCGTTGAACGAGAACGTGCGCGGCTCGATCTCGGTGAGGGTGATCGGATGCCCGTTCGGGCAGGCCAGCTTCTCGGAGAAGGACTGCCAGGCGGCATCCCCCTCCTCGTCGACGAAGTTGACCTGCATGACGCCGCCGGCAAGGCCGAGCGCGGTCTCGACCGAGTCGGTCACGCGGCCGAGGATGTCGCCGGCCGCCACGAGGCGGTCGACGACCACGGCGATGTCGTGCTTGTAGCTCTTCTTCAGCTTCGGCGGCTCGGAGAGCTGGATGAGGTCACCGTCGACGATGGCACGCGAGTAGCCCTTCGCGCCGAGCTCGCGGAACAGGTCGACGAACTCGCCCTTCTTCTGCGAGACCACCGGGGCGACGATCTGGTACCGGGTGCGCTCCGGCAGCTCCATGAGCTGGTCGGCGATCTGCTGCACCGTCTGGCGCTGGATGCGCTCACCGCACTCGGGGCAGTGCGGCACGCCGATGCGCGCCCAGAGCAGACGCATGTAGTCGTAGATCTCGGTGATCGTGCCGACCGTCGAGCGCGGGTTGCGGTTCGTCGACTTCTGGTCGATCGACACCGCAGGGCTGAGCCCCTCGATGAAGTCGACATCGGGGCGGTCGACCTGGCCGAGGAACTGCCGCGCGTAGGCGCTCAGCGACTCGACGTAGCGGCGCTGCCCCTCTGCGAAGATCGTGTCGAACGCGAGACTGGACTTGCCGGAACCGGACAGGCCGGTGAAGACGACCAGCGAGTCGCGTGGGATCTCGATGTCGACGTTCTTGAGATTGTGCACGCGGGCACCGCGGACACTGAGTTTTCCTGAGCTGGCGACGGGAACAATGGGCACCAGACAAGTCTAGGAGGGGCCACCGACATCGGGCCCCGGACAGCTCTCAGGCGGCCGCCTCAGCCGGCATCCGCCCTGCGCAGCGCGCGCAGCGCGAACGCGACACCCCCCAGCAGCATCACGGCGCCCAGAGGCGCCAGCCAGGCGATCGCCGCCCCCGACGCTCCGGAGACCAGCAGCGAGCCGCCGAATGCGATCGGCTGCGCGATCAACTGGATCACTGCGAACCGGCGCGCGCTGGGCAGCAGCGCCCGCAGCGCGACCTGCGAGCGCAGCGAGATGGTCAGACCGATGCCCGCCAGCACGTGGACCGCGTGCACGAGCAGCACCGCCAGCGCCGTGCGCGCCGGAGAAGGCTCAGACACGAACAGGCCGATAGCGATGCTGACGGCGGCGACCCAGCCCACCATCGTGCGCGGCACGAAGACGCTCGCGACGGCCGCCACGATCGCGATCCCTCGCCACATCGGCAAGGGGATCACCGTGAACGCGGCAGCGACGGCCACCGCCACGAGCGCGAGGCGCACGACCGCACCCGGTACGGATGCCGGAACCCTGAAGGTGTGCGGCCGCGGACGACCGCGCAGGGAGAGCCCGGTCATCGTCGCACCGCCGTCCGGGCGGAACGGCCACCGCGCTGCAGCACCCGCAGCACGGCATCCGCGTCGCCGCCTCGCCACGTCATCACATCGACACCGGTGCGGCGCAGCTCGCTCAGGATGTCACCCTGCTCGGCGAGCAGGGTGCGGATCGCCAGCCGCTGCTCGGCGCTGAGCCGGGAATCATCGGGTTCCGGCAGCACGTCTACGGCGACCACCGCATGGCCGGTCGCCCGCCATCGTGTGGCGAGCTCGGCCGCAGCACCGTCGAAGAAGGTGGAGAGCACGAACACGATCGACCCCTGCGGCACCGGCGGCGTGCGTCGGTAGCGCGACCCGTCACCGCTGACACCTGTGGCCGCGATCACGTCACGCAGACGGGCCAGATACCTGGCACCCGAACCGCTGCGCAGCGTGCGGCCTCCGGGCGCGAGCTCATGGAAGGCGACCCTGTCGCCGGCCTCGATCGCCGCGGTGGCGATCGACAGTGCGGCCTCCCGGGCCAGATCCAAGGAAGTCGTGCCGGTGCGCTCGACGTCGGCGGTGCCCCAGGTCGCGACGACCTCGCCGAGGTCGTCTGCGGTGTCGATCGCGATGACGACCGAGCTGTCGCTCAGGGTGTTGACCCGGCGCACGTACAGCTCGCCAGGGGTGCGCGCGAGCCGCGCGGTCGCACGCCAGTCCACGCGTCGCAGCTCGTCGCCGGGGGCGAAGGGATGGATGTCGCGGAAGTCGCCGCCCTGCCCAGGTCTGGCGCCCTCGTGACTGCCGTGCAGTCCGGTCAGCCGCGGAGCGACGGGGATCTCGCGGAGTCTGCGCAGAGCGGGTACGGCGTTCCAGCCCAGACGCACGCGCGGCGACGGCGCCGACACCCAGACGCCGTCCAGAGCGACGCTCCGCGCAGTCACCTCGAGAAGGTCGATCGGCCCGGAATGGCGCAGGCGACTGCGGCTTCGCAGTGCACCGGAAGTCGGGGCGACCTCGGCCATCCCGGTCCTGTGGCCCGCCTGATCCACGGCGAGCTGCACCCAGTCGGCGTCCGCCGCGATGTCGACCCGTGCCGTGACCTCACCGGCGCGCTCGCCGGCCGCGGCCTCGAGCTCTACGGCCAGCTCTCCGCCCGAGGGCCGGCGCAGCAGCGCCCAGACGAAGCTCAGCGCGAGCGGAAGACCGACGGCGACGAGGTCGGGGCGGGACGTGGCGAGCCCCGCCCCGGCCAGGAGCACCGCCCCGCCGAGAGCCACAGCGAGCACGGGAGTGCGGTGCCACTCCAGCGCGGCCTGCATGCCGGCGCGATGTCCGGTGGGTTGCACCGCCCCGGCATCCTCCCTGTTCATGCGCGCATCATGGTGCCGACGTTCCGGCCGGCGCCCCGCTCGGGGTGCCGGCGATGGTCGGCGGCACCGGGGTCTGCGCGACCACGGCGGCCACGATCGAGGCCGGGTCGATCCCCTGCGCCCATGCCTGCGGCGTGAGGGTGAGGCGATGGGCGAGCACCGGTTCGGCGATGCGCTTGATGTCGTCGGGACGCACGTACGAGCGCCCGTCCAGGGCGGCGAGTGCACGGCCGACGAGCCCCAGCGCCTGCGAGCCGCGCGGCGAGGCGCCGACGGCCACGTTCGTCGCCGCGCGGGTGGCGCGCACCAGATCGACGCAGTACCGCGCGACGTCGGGATCGACGTGGATGCGCTCGACAGCCGCCTGCAGGGCGAGCAGGCCCTCCGCATCGATCACGGTCTCGACCGCGGCATCCGGTGTCTGTCGCTGCACGCGATCCAGGATGATCCGCGTCTCGCCCTCCGCGCTCGGATACCCCACCGACAGCCGGACCATGAAGCGGTCCAGCTGGGCCTCCGGCAGGGCGTAGGTGCCCTCGTACTCGATCGGGTTCGAGGTGGCGATCACGTGGAACGGCGCGGGCAGCGGGAACCTGTCGCCCTCCACGGTGACCTGCCGCTCGGCCATGGCCTCGAGCATCGCGGACTGGGTCTTCGGCGTCGTTCGGTTGATCTCGTCGGCGAGCAGCAGTCCGGTGAAGATCGGTCCGGGTCGGAATCGGAACTCCCCGGTCGCCGGGGCGTAGACGTAGGACCCCGTGACGTCGCCGGGAAGCATGTCGGGCGTGCACTGCAGCCGGCGGAAGTCCAGGCCCAGGGCTGTGGCGATGCTGCGCGCGGCGAGCGTCTTGCCGAGGCCGGGGACGTCCTCGAAGAGCACGTGCCCGCCCGCCAGGATCGCTGCGAGGGCGACCGTGAGCGGGCCGTCCATGCCCACCACCGCGCCGCGCACGCTGTCCAGCACGCGGCGACCGATGTCCTCGATCCGGGTGATCTCGTCGGTGTCCATCTATCTCTCCTGACTCGCCGTGCCGGCGCTGGACGTGGAAATGCGGTCGGTGGCGTCGAGGACCCGCTCGAGGTCTCTGCGGCGCACCTCGCGACGGCCGAACACCTCCCGGACATCGGGACCGACGAGTTCGTCGATGCGCTCGAAGTCTGCCGGGTCGTCGAGGTCGAGTCCATGGTGCGCGAGGCGCCGGCGCAGGACCTGCTGCACTCGAGCGACGATGACGTGTCCGGCGATGCCGGTGCGCGGATTGACCGACCAGGCCAGCCGCGAGACGTCCGAACCGCGCTGCAGCACGGTCTGCCGCTCTGGAGGCCACATCGAGCCCTCGTCGAGGAACGGCTGCTGGAAGGCCAGAACGATCACTCCGACGATGAGCAGCCAGGCGATCGAGAACTCCACCGGGCTGCCGAGCCAGGTCATGATCGTCAGCACGATCCCGGCGGCGAGGAGCACGCCGATCGTGCCGAGGATGATCCGTCCCTTCATCGCCACTCCTCCTCGAGACGCTCCAGCAGCTCGCGGGCAGCCCGGCGGTCTGCGTCGTCGGCGACGTGGCCGCCGTATCGCACTCGTTCGTAGAGGTCCACGAGCGCGCTGACGTCGCGCTCCGTGGCCGCGCGCCGGGCGATGATGCGCAGGGTGTACTCGCGGGGCGTCTCGCTGGCCGCGCGGGCGACGCCCGAGTCCGCGGCGGTCTGTTCCAGCCCCACCCAGGCGGCGATGATCGCGTCGCCCGGCTCTCGGGACGCGCCGATGACGTCGATCGCCGCGGCGATGCCACGGCGGATCGCCGCAGCGGCGGCGACGGGGGCTTCGGCCCCGGCCGCCGGTTCGTCGTCGACCTCGGTCCCGTCCCTGCGCCGCAGCGGCCGGTCCCGCCACAGCTCACGAAGCCTTCGGACGACCAGCACGATCACCAGCACGACGAGCGCGAGCACCGCCAGGCAGACGATGACCGCCATCACCATCGCGATGATCTGGGCGACCAGGTCATCACCATCCGACAGCTTGATCGGTCCGTCCGTGGCAGTGGGCTCAGGTTCCGGCGTCTGCTCGACCCCGTCGCCGGTCCCGAAGTCGACCGCGCGGAACGTCGGCAGCCCCTGCAGCCCGGCGACCAGCATGATGACCAGGAGCAGACCGCATGTCAGCGCGCCGACGATCACGGCTCGCGTCACCTCCGCACGTCCTTCAGGAGGACGGGAGCTGCGGCGCATGTCTCCACCCTAAAGGCCGCGCGGCAACGCGCAGACCACGGTGAAGGGCTCAGAGATCCTCGGGACGGCGGCCGGCGAACGGTGCCAGACCGTCGCGGAGCGCCACGACCTGCCCGACATCCATGCCCACGCGGGCCATGACCTGGCGGGGCACGTCGAGCGCCCGCTCCCGAAGCGCTCCGCCCTCCTCGGTGAGCTCGATGTCGTGCCGGCGCTCGTCCTCGGCACTGCGCTCCCTGCGCACAAGCCCGTCCTTCTCCAGCCGCTTCACCAGCGGAGAAGCCGTCGCAGGGTCGAGGGCGAGGTCGAGGGCGAGGTCGTGCAGCGAGCGGGGCGAGCGCTCCCAGAGCGCCAGCATCGCCAG
>JAITUD010000445.1 GCA_031286555.1 Microbacterium sp.
CCGGGGTCGGCGAGCAGCGCGATCAGCGAGCCGTGACGCAGCTGCGCCCACGCCAGCGGCGCGAACAGGGCCGTCGCAGGGATGATCGTCCAGATCAGGCGCGCGGCGCCGTGGATGCGGCCCCGGACGAGCACCAGGATCAGGGCGACGGCCCACAGCGCGACGACGGCGGGCGCGATCGACGGCGCGCAGGCCAGCGCTGCGGCGAGCAGCAGCGATGCCGCTCCCGCAGCCCCCCAGGAGCGGTGCGCCACGACGGCAGCCTGCACCGCCCAGGGCAGCAGCAGGTGCAGCAGTACCGCGGCGGGACGCCCCTGCACGAGAGCCGTCAGGAACGTGGGGGCAAGCGCCCAGGCCACGCCACCGAGGATTCTCAGGCCCGAGCGATCCGTCACCCGGGTCGCCGCGAACCATCCGCCGAGGACTGCGAGCGGCAGAGCCAGGATCCAGAGCAGCACCATGGCGCGGGACGGCGAGCCCGGCCAGAGCGACCCGATCACGGCGACCACCGCGGAGAACGGGTCGGCGGGACCGACGGTGTGCAGCCCCATGCCGCGCAGGCCCCAGCCGGCATCCGCCCAGAGCGCCGACACCGTGTCGCGCAGCGGCAGCAGCGCGCCGCCGCCCATGCCCGGCCACGCCAGCAGGGTCGTGAAGCTCGCGACACCCACGACCAGTGCGGCGAGCACCGCCCAGGCGCCGCCCCCGGAGAAGAAGCGCAGCTCGCTGACCGCACCGCCCTCGCTGCCGTAGCCGTCGTCCAGGCTGCGATGCAGCTCGGCGCGGGTGATGCGCAGCGGCGCGATCGCGGACCAGCCGGAGGTGCGGACTGCGGCGAGCGCCGCGCGCGACCGTGCGACGGCGCCGAACCGCAGCATCTCGGTGAACGCCGCGCCCCACTCGGGTGCGACGGCCGCCGGGCGCTTGCCGATCAGGTGCGCCGCGGAACGCCACAGGGCGAGCGGAAGGAGGGTGAGCCAGTGCAGCGGCACGGCCGGCAGGGGTGCGTAGGTCAACCGGCGATGCAGCTGTGCGAGACGGGTGGCCCAGGCGCGCTGCGAGTCGCGCTGCGGGAGGGCGGCGGGCCCGTCCTCGCGGACCGCCACCTGTGCCGCGGGGACGAGCACGACCCTGCCTCCGGCAAGACGGGCGCGGACGCCGAGGTCGAGCCCCTCGTCCGCTCCGGCCAGAGCAGGGTCGGGGCGCAGCCGCTGGACGAGTTCGGTGCGGATCAGCATTCCGCGGATGTCGGCGCTCAGAGCGTCGTCGGTGCCGTCATGCTGACCCTGATCGAGCTCGCCCGAGGCGAGCTCGACGGAGCGGCCGAGGGCGGTCATGCTCACGCCGAGGGAGACGATCTCACGATGATCCTCGTCGGTGAGCTTCGGCGCGGCGATCGCCGCAGAGGGCGATCGCTCCAGTGCTCCGGCGAGGAGCTCGAGCGCGTCAGGCTCGGGGACCGTATCCTGCGCGAGCAGCCACACCGCGCGTCCCTCCGGGACCCGGGAGTACGCCGACTGCAGGGCATCCGCATAGGACAGTCCCTGGCGGGTCTCGACGACGCCCTCGACGATCGAGGGAAAGCCGTCTCCGCGGATGCCGGCGATGCTGCCGGTCACCACGATCGTGACGGCCTCGGGGACGAGGCTCTGAGCGCGCACCGCGTCGAGGGTGCGGATCAGCTGGGTGCGCGCGGACTCACCGGAGCGCGTGACGACAAGGGCGTGAACTCGGGCTGGCATGACGTGGCCAGCCTAGGCAGACGGTCGCCCGTGTGCGGTGAGCGCCCTCGGCGCGCCCCGAGAAGCGGGGTCGCGGTTCCGGTTCAGCCGGCGCGTCGCTTGAGCTTGCGGCGTTCGCGCTCGGACAGTCCGCCCCAGATGCCGAAGCGCTCATCGTTGTTCAGCGCGTACTCGAGGCATTCGCCCCGTACGTCGCAGGAACTGCAGATGCGCTTGGCGTCGCGAGTGGATCCGCCCTTCTCGGGGAAGAACGCCTCTGGGTCGACCTGAGCGCAGAGCGCGTCGGCCTGCCATGCGAGTGCGTTGTCATCCTCTTCCGGTTGCCTGACCCCAGGAACGCCGAGATCGACCGGATCGACGTACCAGTTGTCGGGAACTTCCGAACGGTAACCCGTCATCTCGATCTCCCAACCCTTTGCTTTGCCCCCCTCGGGCCGTGCACTAGTAATTACACCCGTGTCATTCCGCTGGGTCAAGTCGCGGATAGTAAACCCTCAACCGGGTCTTGAAGGTTCATTGACGCCCGTCCGGCGTGTCGCGCGGGCGTGTCGCGCCGAAGCGCCACGCCCGCGCTCCGGGTTCAGTCCGCGGTGCCGGGCTCAGCGATGAACGCCTCGCCCACGCCGCTGAGCACCAGCCGGTTCTCCTCCGCCGAGGCGAAGATCGCCGCGCCGACCGGTGCGGCGACCGGCTTCCCGTCGGCACCGCGCACGAGCACGTCACCGGCCGTGGCCAGGACCATTGCGGGCGCCTGGACGTCCACGGCGCGCTCAGCACCGTCGAGCTCCACCCTGCGCAGAGCGAAGTCCGAGACGGGCACCTCATAGTTCGTGACGGGGCCGCCGTCGGGTCGCAGCACGGGCACGTCCCCCGGGGTGGTGTCCAGGATCGACAGCAGCTCCGCCACGTCGATGTGCTTCGGCGTGAGGCCGCCGCGCAGGACGTTGTCGCTCGCAGCCATGATCTCCACGCCGAGTCCGGAGACGTACGCGTGCAGCAGGCCCGCGCGCAGGAACACTCCTTCACCGCGGGAGAGCACGACCACGTTCATGAGCAGCGCCACGACGACCCCGGGGTCTCCGGGGTACCGCTCTGCGACCGCGCGGACGACGTCCAGCTCTGTGGCGAACTCCTCGGACTCCGCGGCGGCGAGCGCCGCGATCACATCGTCGACCTCGGCCTGCGCATCACCGGAGAGCACCCAGCCGATCGTGTCGCGCAGCACGTCGCCGGCACCGGCCAGACGCGCGCGCAGCGCGCCGACCCCAGGGCTGTCACCGAACGCCTCGAGCAGCCGCAGCGTGGCATCGGCCGATCGCAGGCCGGCCAGCGCCTCGAACCGCTCGCTCAGCACGACGATCAGTTCTGGTTTGTGGTTGTCGTCACGGTAGTTGCGGCGCGGGTCGTCGGCGGGCTGCCCGGCCTCCAGCGCGAAGCCGGCCTGCGCCTGCTCCTTCGTCGGGTGCACCTGGATCGACAGCGGAGCGCCGGCGGCGAGCAGCTTCAGCAGGTACGGCAGGTCTCCCCCGGTGACGGCGTCGAGTGTGCGGCCGTCGGCGAGGTCGGCGGGGTCTCCCGGGAGGTCTCCGAACCAGACCTCAGCCTCGGGCGCGGCAGAAGGCGCGCGCCCCTCGAGCGCGGCCAGCAGAGTGGTGGATCCCCAGGCGTAGTCCCGCGGCACGTTCGTCAGTCGCATCAGCATGATCCAAGGGTAGGGCGACGGCGAGCGGATGCCGCGCCGCACCCGTCACACAGGGGTTCGAGGGCCCGTGCGCGGTAGCCTGAAGCGCGATGGCCCAGTTGAGCAAGCACCCCGCATCTCCCGCACCCACGGCTCCCGAGCGGGAGACCACCGGGCACCTCATGCTGCGCGGATACATCGTCCTCACGCTTTTCGCGACTCTCGCGCACACGGCGGTCTTCAACCTGCTCGGCTCCACGGGCGCCGTCGTGGCGATGGCACTGCTCACCGCGGGCATCCTGGGCATCTGGATCCCCGCCATCGTGCACCAGCGCCCCACCCGCTTCCCGTGGCGGCGTCTGCCCTGGGTCGCGCTCGGCTATGGTGCCTTCGCCCTGCTGTCGGTGATCTGGTCGGAGTGGCCGAGCGCCACGCTGATGACCTGGGCGCTGTGGCTCGCGGTCACGATCAACGCGCTGTTCGCCGCGACGATGCTCACCTGGCAGGAGCTGGTGCGGGCGCTCTCCAGCGCGCTGAAGTGGATCCTCGGGCTCTCCCTCGCGATCGAGCTGTGGGTGGCACTCGTGCTGCGGCATCCGATCCTGCCGAACTTCGTGACCGTGCCCGGCGGCAAGATCGATCCGCACATCTACTGGGTGCGCGGCAACCTCTTCAACGACGGCCGTATCCAGGGCATCGTCGGCAACGCGCACACGCTCTCGATGATGTGCCTGCTCGCGCTGATGGTCTTCGGCGTGCTGTACGCGTCGAGGGTGCGACGCCGCGGGGCGCTCATCGTCTGGGCCGCCCTCGCAGTGATCCTTCTCTACGGAGCGGCATCCGCGACGAGCGTGCTCTGCGGCGTGGCTGCGGCCGTGGTGCTGGTGATCGCCCTGCTGATGCGCAGCGCGCGGCGCCCCTCGCAGCGCACGGCGATCTATGTCGGCTCCGCCCTGGTCGTGGTCGCCGGCGTGGCCGGCGGCTTCGTGATGCGCGATCAGGTGCTGGCCGCGTTCGGCAAGGACTCGGACATGACCGGCCGGTTCGAGATCTGGGCCAAGGTCTGGGAGCGCGCGATCACGCACCCGGTGCTCGGAAACGGGTACTCCTCCCCCTGGGTCCCGTGGGACCCGGGTTTCGCCGGCTGGATCGTCGACCACAAGCTCACCGTCTTCCACGCGCACAACATGTGGCTGGACGTCTTCTTCCAGCTCGGTGTCGTCGGCGTGCTGCTGATGCTCACCGCCTGGGCGGCACTCGCCTGGCGCGCCTGGTTCTTCGCCGTCGATCGACCACGCTGGGACCTCGACGCGAAGCGACCGTACTCGCCACTGTCGCTGCTGCCCACGATGGTCGTCGCCACGCTGCTGGTCGAAGGCCTGGCGGAGTCCGCACCCATCATGCTCTGGGGCTGGATGCTGCTCGTGATGTTCTCCTTCAAGATCAAGGCGGTGCCGCTCGTCGGCGTCGGGCTCGACGAGCGGTCCTCCGTACTCGCCCACGGTGAGCAGGCACGGCAGGTGCCATGACCGACCTCCGGCATCCTGTGCGCCTGCTCGCCTCAGCCGAGTTCGCCAGGGCGTACACGATCGCCGTGCTCATCGCGGTGTTCGGAACCTTCGCGATCGAGAGGCTCTCGTCGCCGCTGACACTCGCCACGGTGATCGTCGTGCTGGCTCTCATCGGCATCGCCGTGCTGTTCGCACGACGGGACGAACTGAGCCCGCTGCGGCTGGCCCCGACATCGCTGCTCGGGTTCCTCGCGCTGGCGCTGCTCAGCGTCGTGTGGACGACGGATCGTTCGGAGACGCTGACCAGCTGGGCCGCCCTGGCCGGCTACGCGGTCCTCGCGATCACCGTGGGACACGTGCGCGACACGCTGCAGACCGTGCGCGCGATCGGCGACACGCTGCGCTGGATGCTCATCGTCTCGCTGGCGCTCGAAGTGCTGTCCGGCATCCTGCTGGACGTGCCGTTCGAACGACTGGGCATCGAGGGCCACCTCGCCACGGGCGGTCCGATCCAGGGCGTCTTCGGCACTCGCAACATGCTCGGCTTCGTCACCGTCATCGCATTGATCACGTTCGTGATCGAATGGCGCACGCGTTCCGTGTCCGTCCCGGTCGCGGTCGGCTCGGTGGCTCTCGGCGCATTCCTCGCACTCATGTCGGCATCGCCGACCGTCGTCGTGCTGGCAGCGGGCGTCGGCGTCGCGACCCTCGCCCTCATGATCGTCCGGCACGCGCCCGCCGGGCGACGGAACACGGTGCAATGGGTGCTCGGCGCCGTCGTGCTGATCGGACTGATCGCGGCGTTCCTGCAACGCCACCAGATCATCCAGCTGCTGGATGCGGGCTCGGACTTCTCGATGCGCGCGGATCTGTGGAACATGCTCCTCGACTTCGTGGTGCAGAATCCGATCCTCGGCTACGGCTGGGTCGGCGGCTGGGCCCGCGACGAGTTCCCGTTCAACGCCGTCAACGTGCTGCTGAGCCAGCAGCACCAGAGCGCCCTGAACGCGTACTTCGACGTGCTGCTGCAACTGGGTTGGATCGGGCTGGTGCTCTTCCTGACCCTCGGCGGGGTGGCCGTGGTCCGCTCCTGGCTGGTCGCCAGCGTCCGCCGTTCCGTCGTGTACGCGTGGACGCCGCTGGTGCTGGTGACGCTCGCGATCGACTCGATGTTCGAGAGCTTCACGCTGGTGGGCACCGGCTGGTTCATGCTCGTGCTGTGCGCCCTCCGTGCCGGGCAGTCGAGGTCCTGGCGGGAGAACATCGACGCTGCGCACACCGGGACGATGCCGACGCTGCCCGTCCGCTGAACGGGCCTGCCCCGCTCACGGGGTTCTCATGGGATGCCCGGTAGGATTGCACCTCGTGACCCATGTGCTGCAGAACGTCGTGTTCCCGCTTGACCGAGACCCCGACCTGCTGCCGCTCTACGCCGACCCCGAGACTTGGTCCGTCATCGACGAAGTACCGGTCCGCGTCTCGAATCGGGCGCATCTGGGCAACATCCTCGGACGCACCAGGGCACGCATCGTCGCTGGTCGACGGGTGTCGATGGGCACCTACTTCAACGCCTTCCCTGCCTCGTACTGGCAGCACTGGACCAGCGTCCGCGAGGTACGCCTCACTGTGCGGACGACCGGGCCGGCGACGATCCTCGTATACCGATCCAACGGTTCGGGCGTTCGCCAGCGCGTCGACGATCGCGAAGTCACGGGTTCCGCCGTCACGTCCTTCGATCTGCCGTTGACCGAATACTCCGACGGCGGATGGCTGTGGTTCGATGTCGTCGCCGATGAGAAGCATGCCGTACTCGAGGGCGCTGTGTGGACGACCGAACAAGAGCCCGCGCGACAAGGGAAGGCCTCACTCGGCATCACGACGTACAACAAGCCGGACTACTGCATCGAGACGCTGCGTGCTCTTGCCGATGCTCCGGACGCATTGGACCTGATCGACCGCATCTTCCTGGTCGACCAGGGCTCTCAGCTGGTCGCCGACCAAGAAGGGTTCAGCGACGTCGCAGGTCGGCTCGGCGAGACGCTGTCCGTCATCCAGCAGAACAATCTCGGCGGATCCGGCGGCTTCGCCCGTGCCATGCATGAGACGCTGCAGCGTCCGGAGAGTGATTTCGTTCAGCTGCTCGATGACGACGTACGGCTGGAACCGGAGTCCCTGCGCCGATCGATCGTCTTCGGGCAGTTCGCAACCAGCCCCGTGCTGGTCGGCGGGCACATGTTCGACCTGCTGGATCGCCCGAAGCTGCACGGCTGGGCCGAGGTCGTGGACGAGGGCCCATTCATGTGGCGCAATCTGTACCAGAAGCGGATGCCGCACGACTTCGGCGTCGCGAACCTGCGCCAGTCGCCGCTGCTGCACATGCGCATGGACGCCGATTACAACGGCTGGTGGATGTGCTTGATCCCGGTCGCCGCGATCCGCGAGGTCGGGCTTTCTCTCCCCGCCTTCATCAAGTGGGATGACGCGGAGTTCTGCCTGCGTGCCGGTGAGGCCGGGTATTCGACGGTCTCGTTGCCCGGCGTCGCGCTGTGGCACGTCTCCTGGGTGAACAAGGACGACACGATCGACTGGCAGGCTTACTTCCACGCCCGCAATCGCATCGTGGCCGGCCTGCTGCACTCGAACGTTCCGCGAGGCGGGCGCCTGCTGGTGCACAGCCGACGGGTCGACCTGAAGCACCTGATGATGATGCAGTATTATCCTGCGGCGCTGCGCGCACGGGCGCTTCGTGATGTCCTGTCAGGACCTGCGCACATGCGGCGCAACCTGGCCACCGCCATGCCCGCGGCGCGCGCGCTCGCCGCCGAGTTCCCAGAGACCGTGGTCCACCGCGACCCCTCGGTGGTGCTGCATTCTCGGCGCGGACGGCAGGTGTACACCCCCCGCAAGCAGAACGAACTCGACAACCCCACCGGGCTTCGCCTGCGCTGGTTCACCCTGAGCACACTGGTCTCGCACTGGATGCGCCAGCCCGATCCTGCGAATGTCGCCCAGCCGGAGGCCGAGTTCGGCAAGGATGACGCTCAGTGGTGGCGGCTGCCCGCATTCGACAGTGCCCTGGTCAGTTCGGCCGACGGCTCAGGCAAGAACATCTACACACGCGATCGCGCGAAGTACCGCCGGATGCTGCTGGACAGCGTGCGACTGCACCGGCAGCTGAGACGCCGCTGGCCCCAACTGCAGCAGGAATACCGCGACGCACTCCCCGAACTCGTCTCCGATGCCAACTGGCAGCACATCTTCGAGGAGCAGTCTTGACCGCCGCCACGTTCGATCCCGCCTCCGCGGCGATCGTCATCGTCACCTACAACCGCTCGCACCTGCTGCAGGGGCTGCTCACCAGCATCCGCATGATGGACCCGAAGCCGGGCCGTGTCGTGATCGTCGACAACGCGTCGTCCGATGACACGACCGAGGTCGTCGAGTCGTTCCGCGCAGATCTCGGCACTGAGATAGTGTACCGCCGGTTGGAGACCAACACCGGTGGGTCCGGAGGCTTCAGCGAGGGCATGCGCACCGCCTACGAGCTCGGCTCCGAATGGATCTGGATGATGGACGACGACGTCGAGGTGCTCCCCGACGGCCTCGCCCGCATGGGTCACTGGTCCGAGCGGTTCAAGAGCATCCAGGGCCGCCGGTACGACTACGACGGCAGCGAGTTCTACTGGCAGTACCGCATCGCGGAGCGGATGGGCATCCCGATCCCGTTCGCGCCCTCCGGCTTCGACGGCACCGGGTTCAAGGAGATGAACAGCGGATGCTTCGAGGGCATGTTCATCCACCGGTCGATCGTCAAGGAGATCGGTCTTCCCGATCCGCGCTTCTTCATCTACTGGGATGACCAGCTCTACGGCTGGCTGGCGTCGCGGCGGACCACGGCCGTGATCGTGGACGAGTTCGTGCTGCGCCGCACCCGCGAGATCGTGCAGTGGGA
>JAITUD010000142.1 GCA_031286555.1 Microbacterium sp.
ACCTGACCGTCGCGCACGACGTGCAGGATGATCGCGCCGTCGGCGCGCCAGTCCGCGGCATCCGGCACCTCAGCCGTGCCGACCTCGTCGAGCAGTCGCGGGCCGCCGACGCGCACCTCGTGCCCGTCGACCGTCGCGGTCACGCCGACCGCGGGCGAGGATGTGAAGCCGGTCGCCTCGCTCACAGACAGGGCGGATGCCGCGCGCACGATCGCCTTCGCGAGCGGGTGCTCGCTGTCGGCCTCGGCGGATGCCGCGAGCGCGAGCACCTGGTCGGCGGTCCAGTCGCCGACCGGCGCGATGCCGGTGACGGTGGGCTCGCCCTTGGTGAGCGTTCCGGTCTTGTCGAACAGCACCGCGTCGATGTCGCGCATGCTCTCCAGCGCCAGGCGGTCCTTCACGAGCACTCCCGCCCGCGCGGCCCGCTCGGTGGCGATCGAGACGACCAGCGGGATGGCCAGGCCCAGCGCGTGGGGGCAGGCGATCACGAGCACCGTGATGGTGCGGATGACGGCCTCGTCCGGCAGTCCGATGAACGACCAGACGATCGCCGTGATCGCCGCGGCGCCGAGCGCGAACCAGAACAGCCAGGCGGCGGCACGGTCGGCCAGGCGCTGCGCGTGCGAGCTTGACGCCTGCGCATCGGCGACGAGCTTGCGGATGCCGGCCAGCGCGGTGTCATCGCCGGTGGCGGTGACCTCGACGCGCAGGCCGGAGTCAGTGGCCACTGTTCCTGCGGTGACAGCATCGCCCGCGCCACGGGACACCGTGCGCGATTCACCGGTGAGCATCGACTCGTCCATGTCGGCGCGGCCGTCGACGATCCGTCCGTCGGCCGGGATGCTGCCGCCGGGGCGCACGATGACGACGTCGCCGACGCGCAGGTCGGACGGGGAGACCACGGTGCCGTCCACCAGTTCCGCCTCATCGGGCAGCAGCGCGGCCAGCGAGTCGAGCGCCGAACTGGTCTGCGCGAGCGAGCGCATCTCGAGCCAGTGCCCGAGCAGCATGATGACGATCAGCAGCGCCAGCTCCCACCAGAACTCCAGTTCGTGGTGCAGCAGGCCGAGGCTCGCGCCCCAGGAGGCCAGGAAGGCCACGGTGATCGCGAGGGCGATGAGCAGCATCATCCCGGGCTTGCGGGCCTTGAGCTCGGAGACGGCGCCGGTCAGGAACGGCCGGCCGCCCCAGACGTACATCACGGTGCCGAGCACCGGTGCGATCCATCGCGCCCAGCCGGGGACCTCGTAGCCGAGGATCATCGCGAACATCGGCGACAGCGCGACCACCGGGACGGCGATGATCAGGTTGATCCAGAACAGCCGACGGAACTGCCCGACGTGATCGCCGTGGCCTGCGTGGCCGCCGTGGCCGTCATGCCCGGCGTGGGCGTCGTGCCCTGCGTGACCGTCGTGGCCTTCATGCGAGGCGTGATCCGTCTCGGTCGTTGAGCGAGCGGAGCGAGACGAAACGTCGTGCCCGGCGTGCATGTCATGACCCGCGTGAGCGTCGTGCTCAGCATGCCCGGCGTGATCCTCATGCGCGTGCGGAGACCGTTCCGTCATTTCGTCTCGCTGCGCCGGCTCAGTACGGTGTTCGCCGCTTCGCGCCTCGCTCACCGACCCGGTGGCGTGCCCCGCGTGCATGTCGTGGCCCTCGTGCTTGTCCATGTTCACGACAACGAACATACCCCCCTGGGGTATTCCCGGACAAGGGTCAGAATCGTTCAGGTCGCAGTTCGTGCCGCTAAGCCGGGATTCTAGCGACACGAACTGCGACCCGACCGCGCCGGCCGCATCCGACTCAGCGGAACCGGCGCAGCCGCAGGCTGTTGCCCACCACGAAGACGCTCGAGAAGGCCATCGCCGCACCCGCGATCATCGGGTTCAGCAGACCCAGCGCCGCCAGCGGGATCGCTGCGGTGTTGTACGCGAAAGCCCAGAACAGGTTGCCCTTGATCGTGCCGAGAGTGCGCCGCGAGAGGCGGATCGCGTCCGCCGCCGCGCGCAGATCGCCGCGGACGAGGGTGATGTCGGATGCCTCGATCGCGACATCCGTGCCGGTGCCCATCGCCATGCCGAGGTCGGCCTGCGCGAGTGCCGGAGCGTCGTTCACGCCGTCGCCGACCATCGCGACGATCTTCCCCTCGCTCTGCAGCCGCGCGACGACCGAGAGCTTCTCGGCCGGCAGCACCTCGGCGATGACCTCGGTGATGCCGACCTGCGCGGCGATGTGCCGCGCGGCCGCCTCGTTGTCGCCGGTGAGCAGGATGGGCGTCAGCCCGAGCTTCACGAAGGATGCCACAGCCTCGGCCGAGGTCTCCTTCACCCGGTCCGACACGACGATCACGCCGCGGGCCTCGCCGTCCCAGGCCACGAGCACCGCGGTCTGACCGGATGCCTCGGCCTGCGCCTTCGCGTCCAGCAGATCCTTCGACGGGTGGATGGCCCAGTCCTCGAGCAGCGACAGCCGTCCGACGAGCACCGCGTGCCCGTCTACGACGCCCGTGACGCCGCGCCCCTCGACGTTCTGGAACGATTCGACCTCGGGGAGTGCCTCCCCGCCCGTTGAGCGAGGGAGCGCAGCGACCGAATCCTGGACGGCGGCCTTCGCGATCGCCTGGGCGATCGGGTGCTCGCTGGCGTCCTCGACTGCGCCGGCCAGGCGCAGCAGCTCAGCAGCATCCGTTCCCGAAGAGGGGATGACGGATGACACCGACATGCGGCCCTCTGTCACGGTGCCGGTCTTGTCGAGCACGATGGTGTCGACGCGGCGGGTGGACTCGAGGACCTCGGGTCCCTTGATGAGGATGCCGAGCTGCGCTCCGCGTCCGGTGCCGACCAGCAGCGCCGTCGGCGTCGCGAGTCCGAGCGCGCAGGGGCAGGCGATGATCAGCACGGCCACCGCGGCTGTGAACGCCATGCTCGAGTCGCCGGAGACCAGGGCCCAGGCGACGAGCGTCACCAGGGCGATGCCGATCACGATCGGCACGAAGACGCCGGAGATGCGGTCGGCCAGGCGCTGAACCTCGGCCTTGCCGGACTGCGCCTCCTCGACCAGCTTCGCCATCTGCGCGAGCTGGGTGTCGGAGCCGACCCGCGTGGCACGCACCACCAGCCGCCCGCCGGCGTTCACGGTGGCGCCCGTCACGGCGTCACCCGGACCGACCTCGACCGGCACGGACTCGCCGGTGATCATCGACGCATCGACTGCGGAGGTGCCGGTCGACACCAC
>JAITUD010000498.1 GCA_031286555.1 Microbacterium sp.
AGTACCGCGCGCGGTTCTCCAGGGCGAGCGACTCGTCGTAGCGGATCAGGACGGACTGCACGTGATCGGCCGACCACACCGGCTCGACCAGCCGGTTCGCGAACCGCACGCCGATCACGTTCAGCAGCGTCGACCGGCCCAGGAAGTGGTCCACCCGGAAGATGCGCTTCTCGGGCACCAGCTGCTGCAGCAGCTCGTTCAGCTCGCGGGCGCTCTTCTGGTCGCTGCCGAACGGCTTCTCCAGTGCGAGCACCGTGTTCTCGGGCAGCTTCACGTCGCGCAGCACCTCGCAGGCGGCAACGGCGACGGCCGGCGGCAGCGCGAAGTAGATCACCAACGGGCCCTCGACGCCCTCGACCAGCCCGGCGAGGGCCTCGCGATCCGTGACATCCGCCATCGTGTAGGTCGTCCCGGCGATGCGGGCGACCTGATCCGCGGCATCCGACGACGCGAACGCCGTCTGCACGGCCTCCTGCCATCGGTCCGCGCTCCAGTCGTCGGATCCGGCGCCGTGCAGCGTGAGCTTGCGGGCCGGCTCGCGGCGCAGCAGCTGGCCGATCGCGGGCAGCAGCAGCCGAGAGGTGAGATCGCCGGAGGCGCCGAGGATGAGCAGCGTGGTGTCGCGTGACATGCCTTCACGATAGGCCGCGAGGATGCCAGACTGCGAGGATGAGCGTGCCGATCGAGGAATACGCACTGCTGAGCGACTGCCGCACAGCGGCGCTCGTCTCGCGCGAGGGCAGCATCGACTGGTTCTGCCCTCCGCGGCTGGACGCCGCATCCGTCTTCGGTGCGCTGCTCGGCGACGCCGAGCACGGATGCTGGTCGCTGCGCCCCACCGACCCGGATGCCGCGGCGACGCGGCACTACGACGGCGACACGTTCACGCTCGTCACCCGGTGGGAGACCGACGAGGGCGTCGCCGAGGTGCGGGACTGGATGCCGGTGGCCGGCGACCGTCCTGACCGCACCGACATCGTCCGCGAGATCGCCGGCGTGACCGGGCGGGTGGAGTTCGCGCAGGAGCTGCGGATGCGGTTCGACTACGCCCGCGCGCTGCCGTGGGTGCACCAGAGCGGCACGACAGGTGCGCCGGAACTGACCGCCGTCGCAGGGCCGGACGCCGTGGTGATGCGCGGTGCCGCGCTGCACCCGCACGGCCACATGCACACAGGCACCGTCTCGGTCGCGTCGGGGGAGCACGTGGAGCTGACCCTCACCTGGTATCCGTCCTCCCAGCCGGCGCCGGACGGGCTCGACCTGCCGGTCGCCGATCTGCGCACCAGGGACTGGTGGCAGGAGTGGGCCGACGGCATCGCCCCGGACGGCCCGGACGATGCCGCGGTGCGGCGGTCGCTGCTGATCCTGCGCGCCCTGACCAACCGCGACACCGGTGGCATCGCCGCCGCCGCGACCACCTCGCTGCCCGAGGACTTCGGCGGGGAGCGCAACTGGGACTACCGGTACGTCTGGCTGCGCGACGCCGCGCTCACCCTCGAGGCGCTGCTCGAGCACGGCCTCACCGAAGCCGCCTGGCACTGGCGCGACTGGCTGGTGCGCGCAGTCGCCGGCGACCCCGCCGACGCGCAGATCATGTACGGGCTGGCGGGGGAGCGCGACCTCGCCGAGCGCACCGTTCCCTCGCTGCCGGGATACGAGGCATCCGCCCCGGTGCGCGTCGGCAACGGGGCATCCGGTCAGTACCAGGCCGACGTCGTCGGCGAGGTGATGGTCACGCTCAGCGCCGCCCGGCGGGCGGGGCTCGCCGAGTCGCACCGCTCCTGGGCGGTCGAGCGCGCGCTGCTGAAGCACGCCGAGACCCAGCTGGACCGACCGGACAACGGGCTCTGGGAGATCCGCGGTGAACCGCGCATGTTCACGCACTCACGCGTGATGATGTGGGCGGCGTTCGACCGCGGCATCCGCGCCGTGGAGGACTTCGGGCTGCCGGGGCACGAGGACCGCTGGAGCGCGGCGCGCGACCGGCTGCGCGAGGAGATCGACGCGCACGGGGTGCGCGGGGGCGCCTTCGTGCAGCACTCCGACACGGATGAGGTGGACGCGTCGCTGCTGCTCATCCCGCAGGTCGGCTACTGCGCGGCCGACGACCCGCGGATGCTGGCCACGGTCGACCGCATCGAGAAGACCCTCATGCACGACGGGCTGCTGCTGCGGTACCGCACGACGTCCGGCGTGGACGGGCTCTCAGGCGCGGAGCATCCGTTCCTGGCCTGCTCGTTCTGGCTCGTCGAGCAGTACGCCGCGACCGGCCGGCTGGCCGAGGCACGGGCGCTGATGGACCGGCTGTGCTCGTTCCGCAACGACGTCGGCATGCTGTCCGAGGAGTACGACCCGGTGGGGGTGCGCCAGGTCGGCAACACCCCGCAGGCGTTCTCGCACCTCGCGCTCGTGCGCGCCGCCGACGCGCTCGCCGCGGCTGCGCAGCGCGGGCGGTGACTCAGAGGCGGGTGTCGCGGATCGCGCGGGCGCCGGAGGCGACATCCTTCTCGAGCTGCTGGCCGAGCAGAGAGTGCCGGCGCGAGTAGCCGAAGTAGATCACGAAGCCGATCAGCAGCCAGATCACGAACCGCAGCCAGGTCTCGGTGGACAGGTTCAGCATCAGCCAGAAGCAGGCGATGGCCGAGATCCACGGCAGCCACGGCGACAGCGGCACCGTGAACGGACGCTGCAGGTCCGGGCGGGACTTCCGCAGGATCGGGACGCCGACGCTGACCAGCACGAACGCGGACAGGGTGCCGATGTTGATCATGTCGCCGAGCACCTGCACGTTCGTGAACCCGGCGATGATCGCGATGATCACGCCGACGATCAACTGGATGCGGATCGGCGTGCCGCGCTTCGCGTCGGTGACGCTCAGCGACCGGGGCAGCAGGCCGTCACGGCTCATCGCGAACACGATGCGGGCGAGCCCCAGCAGCAGCACCATCACGACCGTGGTCAGGCCGACCAGGCTGCCGATCGAGATGACCTTCGCCGCCCAGGTCGCGCCGACGATCTCGAAGGCGCTCGCCAGTGACGGCTCCTCCAGCTTGGCGAGCTCGGTGTACGACACCATGCCGGTGATCGTGATCGCGACCAGCACGTAGAGCACGGTCACGATGCCGAGGCCGAGCAGGATGCCACGGGGCACGGTGCGCTTGGGGTCCTTGGCCTCCTCGGCGCTGGTCGCGACGACGTCGAAGCCGATGAAGGCGAAGAACACCAGCGCGGCGCCGGAGAGGATGCCGAAGACGCCGTACACCTGCGGCGAGGCGCCGGTGAGCAGCGAGAAGAACGACTGCGTCCAGGCGCTGTCGGCTGCGGGTCCGGGCTGTGCCGGCGGCACGAAGGGGGTGAAGTTGGTCGGGTTGATGAAGAACAGCCCGACGACGATCACGAACAGCACGATCGCGACCTTGATCGTGGTGAACACGGCGTTCACGCGGCTGGACAGGCGGGTGCCGAGAGCGAGCAGCAGCGTGAAGATCGCCACGATCACCACAGGACCCCACTCGAACTGCAGCGATCCGATCGGGATGGTCATCGGGATGTCCAGGTTGAACAGTGAGACCGTGTTGCCGAGGTAGACGCCCCAGTACTTCGCGATCACGGCGGCGGCCATGAGCATCTCGAGGATGAGGTCCCAGCCGATGATCCAGGCCAGGAACTCGCCGAGCGTGGAGTACGTGAAGGTGTACGCCGAGCCGGCGACCGGGATCGACGACGCGAACTCGGCGTAACAGAGGATCGCCAGTCCGCACACGACGGCGGCGATGACGAACGACACGATCACCGCGGGCCCGGCATGGTGCGCGGATGCCTCGGCGCCGACCGAGAAGATGCCCGCGCCGACCGCGACCGCGACGCCCATGACCGCGAGGTCCCAGGTGTTCAGCGCCCGTTTCAGCGAGCGCTTCTCGTCATGCGTCTCGGCGATCGACTGCTCGACGGTCTTGATCCTCCGCGTGCTGCTCATCCCGGTAGCGTACGCGGGGGTGCGCCGGGGAGCAGGGCGGCGGGGCCCGCCTCCCGGAAATGCCGAGACCCCTCCACGGACGTCGACGCGGAGGGGCGCCGACCGGGAGGGGCCTCGGAACCGGGGGTCAGGCGCTGAGCAGCACCGTCTCGTCGATCGGGCGACGCACGCGCGGCGCGACCTCGCGCTCCTGCAGAGGCTCGGGCAGGACGCCCGCGTCGCCGAGCTCGCCGAGAGCGAGGACGGTGGTCGGGGCGAAGCGCTCGTCGAGGCCCGCGATCTCGCGGATCTGCTCGGCGACGAAGCCGCTCATCTGGTGCACGACGAGGCCGTCGTGGTG
>JAITUD010000533.1 GCA_031286555.1 Microbacterium sp.
CACCCACGGGTACACCTTGCCCGGCGGCAGCTGGCCTCCCTCGCCGGGCTTGGCGCCCTGAGCGAGCTTGATCTGGATGTCGTCCGCCTGCGTCAGGTACTGGCTCGTGACGCCGAACCGGCCCGACGCGACCTGCTTGATCGCGCTGCGGCGCTCCGGGTCCACCAGACGGTCGGGATCCTCCCCGCCCTCACCCGTGTTGGACTTCGCGCCGAGGCGGTTCATCGCGATCGCGAGGGTCTCGTGCGCCTCGCGGGAGATCGAGCCATAGCTCATCGCCCCGGTGGAGAAGCGCTTGACGATCTCCGAGACCGGCTCGACCTCGTCGATCGGCACCGGGGGCCGCTCCCCCATGCGCAGCTCGAACAGGCCGCGCAGGGTCTTCAGCGACTTCGCCTGGTCGTCGACCAGGTGGGTGTACTCGCGGAAGACGTCGTAGCGGCGCGTGCGGGTCGAGTGCTGCAGACGGAACACCGTCTCGGGGTTGAACAGGTGCGGCGAGCCGTCGCGACGCCACTGGTACTCGCCACCGGTCCAGAGCCGCTCGTGCGCGGTGGCCGCGGCGTCCTCCGGGTAGGCGTAGTCGTGACGGGCCTGGTTCTCGGCGAAGACCTCTTCGATGCCGATCCCGCCCAGGCGGGTCGTGGTGCCTGTGAAGTAGGCGTCCACGAGCTCCTGGCTGAGACCGACCGCCTCGAAGACCTGCGCGCCGGCGTACGAGGACACAGTCGAGATGCCCATCTTGGACATGATCTTCAGCACGCCCTTGCCCAGGGCGTGGATGACGTTGTGCACCGCCTGTTCGGGCTCGACGTCGGTGATGAAGCCGGTGCGCACCAGGTGCTCCACCGTCTCCATGGCCAGATACGGGTTCACCGCGGAGGCGCCG
The DNA here is from genome assembly GCA_031286555.1 of Microbacterium sp. Taxonomy (GTDB): domain Bacteria; phylum Actinomycetota; class Actinomycetes; order Actinomycetales; family Microbacteriaceae; genus Microbacterium. Next base: position 890 of record JAITUD010000533.1, read on the forward strand.
TAGCCGATCAGCGTGGCGACGTGGTGCACTTCGCGGACGTCACCCGCCTCGACGATCAGCCCGACCTTCATGCGGTTCTCACGGCGGATGAGGTGATGGTGCACGGCGGCGACCATCAGCAGGGACGGCACCGGGGTGAGGTCCTTGTTCGAGTCGCGGTCCGAGAGGATGAGGAACTCCGCACCTGCCTCGATCGCCGCATCCGCTTCGGCGCACATCTGCTCGAGACGCTCGGCGAGCGTGTCGGGGCCGGCATCGAAGTGGTAGAGGCCCTTGATCGTCGCCGTCCAGCGGCCGGGGACGACCCGGTCGATGTGACGGATCTTCGCGAGCTCGTCGTTGTCGATCACCGGGAACTCGAGAGTCACGCTCTGCGCGTGCTCCGGCCCCCAGCTGAGCAGGTTGCGCTCCCGGCCGAGGCCGAGACGCAGGCTGGTCACCACCTCTTCGCGGATCGCGTCCAGCGGCGGGTTCGTGACCTGGGCGAACTGCTGGGTGAAGTAGTCGAACAGCAGCCGAGGACGCTCGCTGAGCACGGCGATCGGCGTGTCGGAGCCCATCGCGCCGATCGGCTCGGCCCCGTTCTGACCCATCGGGGTCAGCAGGATCCGCACCTCCTCCTCGGTGTAGCCGAAGGTGCGCTGACGGCGCACGATCGATGCCGCCGGGTGGATGATGTGCTCGCGGTCCGGCAGATCGGGCAGACGCAGAGCGCCGTCGTCCAGCCATTCGCGCCACGGATGCAGCGTGGCGAGATCGTGCTTGATCTCCTCGTCCTCGACGATGCGGTGCTGTGCGGTGTCGACGACGAACATCCGGCCGGGGCGGAGCCGGCCGCGGCGCTTGATGCGCTCCGGCTCGAACTCCAGCACGCCGGTCTCCGAGCCGATGACCACTAGTCCGTCGGTGGTCTCGGTCCAGCGGCCGGGGCGCAGACCGTTGCGGTCCAGCGTCGCGCCGACGAGCGTTCCGTCGGTGAAGATCAGTGCGGCCGGCCCGTCCCAGGGCTCCATCTGGTGCGAGTGGTACTCGTAGAACGCGCGCAGATCGGGGTCGAGGTCGGGCTGCTTCTCCCAGGCCTCCGGCACCATCATCATGATCGCGTGCGGCAGGCTGCGCCCGGTCAGGGTCAGCAGCTCGAGCACCTCGTCGAAGGAGGCCGAGTCGCTGGCGCCGGGCGTGCAGATCGGCAGCAGCGGACGGATGTCGCCGAGCAGCTCGGACTCGAGCTGGGACTGCCTGGCCCGCATCCAGTTGCGGTTGCCGCCGACGGTGTTGATCTCGCCGTTGTGGGCCAGCATCCGCAGCGGCTGCGCGAGCGGCCACGACGGGAACGTGTTGGTGGAGTAGCGCGAGTGCACGACCGCGAGCTCGGAGGCGAACCGCTCGTCCTGCAGATCGGGGTAGAACGGCTCCAGCTGCAGCGTGGTGACCATGCCCTTGTACCCGAGGGTGCGGGCGGACAGCGACACGAAGTAGGCGTCGAGCTCGTGGCCGGCGCGCTTGCGCAGCCGGTAGGCGATGCGGTCGAGGGCGATGCCGGAGACTCCGGGGCCCGACACGAAGAGCTGCTCGAAGGCGGGACGCGCCTCGTCGGCCAGCTTGCCGAGGTTCTCGTTGGCGGTGGGCACCACGCGCCATCCGAGTACGGTCAGTCCCTCGTCGCGAGCGATGCGCTCGATGCCGGCCTTCTGCTCGCGGCGGGCGCTCGACTCCCGAGGGAGGAACGCGAGGCCTGCGGCGTATTCGCCGACCGGGGGAAGCGGGAAGTCACAGACCGCGCGGAGGAAGGCGTCGGGCATCTGCGTGAGGATTCCGGCTCCGTCGCCGGTTCCCGCGTCGGAGCCGATCGCACCGCGATGCTCCAGGTTGCGCAGCGCTTCCAGCGCCAGGGCGATGATGTCGTGTCCCGGTGTTCCGCGCAGCGTGGCCACCATCGCCAGCCCGCACGCGTCCTTCTCGAACGCCGGATCGTACATCCCCTGCTTCGGGGGGTAGGCGCCGGAGGCGCCGTAGGGAGGCTGGAAGTACACCAGTCACCGTCCTCGTATCTCAGTTGACACTGCTCTCGGATGAGACCGGGGACGACGTTGGCCCGCTTTCAGTGCGATGTTTCCCCGTGGGGCGAAGCGGCCTTATCGGGCGGTTTCTTCGACGCTCGGAGCGGTGCTGGTGGCGGTGGCTCCGGTGGTGATCGCTTCGGCGGGAGGCTCACTCACATCGACGAAGGAATCGGGGTCGTCCGATTGTACCGCAGCCTTGGGCTCACGCCCCGGCTGGTACGGCGAAGGCTCGACGCCCGGGTGGCGACGGGTCTGCACGATGATGATCACGATGCCGACGACGACGCCGATGATCGCGGCCCAGACGTTGCTGCGCAGGCCGAGGATGATCTCGCTCGGGTCGATGCGGATCGACTCCCAGACGACGCGTCCCGCGCTGTACCAGATCAGGTAGACCGCGAACAGCTTGCCCCACTGCAGGCGCAGCGCCTTGCCCGCCCACAGCAGGAAGATGACGCCGAGACTGTTCCAGATCACCTCGTAGAGGAACGTGGGATGGAACAGCGTGCCGTCGGCCAGTCCCGGCGGGAAGGCGGGGTTGGTCGACTCGATCTCGAGCCCCCAGGGCAGGTCGGTGGGCAGGCCGAAGAGCTCGTGGTTGAACCAGTTGCCAAAGCGGCCCATGGCCTGCGCCAGCAGCAGGCCCGGCGCCAGGGCGTCGGCGAAGGTCCAGAACCGGATGCCGGTCCACTTGCAGCCCAGCCATGCACCGACCGCACCGCCGATGAGTGCGCCGAAGATCGCGATGCCGCCCTCCCAGATGGCCCACACCGAACCGGGCTCGAAGGGGTTCCAGGTGTTCTTGCCCGGGCCGAAGTAGAAGCCGGGGTGGGTGAGCACGTGGAAGATGCGCGCACCGATGATGGCCAGAGGCACTGCGAGGATCGCGATGTCGATGACGACCCACTTCTCCGCACCGCGCCGGGTGAGCCGGTAGTTGGTCAGCAGCACGGCCGCGATGATGCCCGCGATGATGCACAGCGCGTAGAAGCGGATCATGGGCCCGCCCGGCCAGAGGGGGAACTCGTTGATCGGGGGGCTCGGGATGCTGGCGAGCACGCCGGAGAAGGTGCTGAGGGACATGAGACCGATTCTAATTGTCGAGGGAGAACTGTGCGGACGGCGTGCCCGCGACGAGTGAGCGGGTGACCTCGGCGAGGCGGTCCAGACCACCGTCGCGGAGGGCGCGCACCAGGGCCGTGCCGACGATCGCGCCGTCGGCGTACTCGGTGACGCCGTTCACCTGCTCGGCGTTCGAGATACCGATGCCGACGCAGGCGTTGCCCGCGCCGTGCGCCTTCAGGCGCTCGACCAGCACCCGGGCGGCGCGGTCGAGTTCGGCCCGCTCACCGGTGATGCCCATGGTGGACACCGTGTAGACGAAGCCGGTCGATGAGGAGACGACGAGGTCGAGGCGCTCATCGGTCGAGGTCGGCGCTGCGAGGAAGACGCGGTCCAGGCCGGTGCGCTCGCTCGCGGCGATCCACTCCCCTGCCGCCTCCGGCGTGATGTCGGGGGTGATCAGTCCCGCCCCACCCGCGGCGAGCAGGTCGTCGGCGTAGCGATCGACGCCGTACTGCAGCACGGGGTTCCAGTAGGTCATGACCAGCACCGGCACGTCGACCTCTGCCGTGATCGCCCGCACCGCGGTGAACAGGTCGCGCATCTTGAAGCCGGCGGCCAGCGCGTGCTGTGTGGCCTCCTGGATCACGAGTCCGTCCATGACCGGGTCGCTGTACGGCGGGCCGAGCTCGATCACGTCGACGCCATTGCGGGCGAGGGTGATCGCGGCCTGGATGCTGGTCTCCAGATCCGGATAGCCGACCGGCAGGTAGCCGACGAACGCGCCGCGACCCTCGTTGTGGGCCTTGGCGATGGCGTCCTCGACGCGGCTCATGACGCAGCCCCTTCGTCGTAGAGGTGGAAGTACCGCGCCGCGGTGTCCATGTCCTTGTCGCCGCGGCCGGAGAGGCAGATCGCGATCAGGCCGTCCGGGCCGAGCTCGCGACCTATGCGCAGCGCGCCGGCGAGGGCGTGCGCGGACTCGATCGCGGGGATGATGCCCTCGGTGCGGCTGAGCAGGCGCAGCGCCTGCATGGCCTCGTCGTCGGTGGCGGGGATGTACTCCGCGCGGCCGATGTCGGCGAGCCAGGAGTGCTCGGGGCCGACGCCCGGGTAGTCCAGCCCGGCCGAGATCGAGTGCGACTCGATCGTCTGGCCGTCCTCGTCCTGCAGCACGTAGGTCCTCGCCCCGTGCAGCACACCGGGGCGGCCGCGCTCGATCGAGGCCGCGTGCTGCTCGGTGTCGACGCCGTCGCCGGCCGCCTCCACGCCGTAGAGCTTCACATCGGCGTCGTCGAGGAACGCGTCGAACATGCCGATCGCGTTCGATCCGCCGCCCACGCAGGCGACGACCGCATCGGGCAGACGCCCGGCATCCGCCAGCAGCTGCTCGCGCGCCTCTTCGCCGATGATCTTCTGGAAGTCGCGCACCATCGCCGGGAACGGATGCGGGCCCGCCGCCGTGCCGAAGATGTAGTTGGTGGTCTCGACGGTGGCGACCCAGTCGCGGTACGCGTCGTTGATCGCGTCCTTCAGGGTGCGCGAACCGGTGGTCACCGGCACGACCTCGGCACCGAGCAGCCGCATCCTGGCGACGTTCAGGGCCTGGCGCTCGGTGTCGACCTCGCCCATGTAGATCGTGCAGTCCAGGCCGAACAGAGCCGCGGCGGTCGCGGTGGCGACGCCGTGCTGCCCGGCGCCGGTCTCGGCGATCACTCGGGTCTTGCCGAGACGCTTGGTGAGCAGCGCCTGGCCGAGCACGTTGTTGATCTTGTGCGAACCGGTGTGGTTCAGGTCTTCCCGCTTGAGGAAGACCCGCGCACCGCCGGCGTGCTCCGCGAAGCGCGGCACCTCGGTGAGAGCGGACGGCCGCCCGGCGTACGAGCTCAGCAGCTGCGCCAGTTCGGCGCGGAACTCGGGATCGGCGATCGCGGCGTGGTACGCCTCGGTGAGCTCGTCGATCGCGGCGATCAGGGACTCGGGCATGTAGCGCCCGCCGAAGTCCCCGAAGAAGGGACCGGGCTGGTCGCGCAGACTCACTATCCGACCTCCAGGAAGCTGTTCAGGGTGGCGACGGGGTCACCGGTCACGAGTGCCTCGCCGATCAGCACCACGTCGGCGCCGGCCTGCCGATAGCGCGCGACGTCGGCCGGCTCGAGCACCGCGGACGCGGCGATCTTGATCGAGGTCGGCGGAATGCGGTCGGCCAGGCGGCCGAACAGGTCACGATCGAGCTCGAGCGTCTTGAGGTTGCGGGCATTGATGCCGATCAGCTTCGCACCCAGGTCGATCGCGACCTCGAGCTCGTCGGCGTCGTGCGTCTCGACCAGCGGGGTCATCCCGAGCTCGAGGATCAGCGCGTAGAGCTCGTGCAGCGTCTTCACCGGGATGCCGGCGACGATCAGCAGCGCCAGGTCGGCGCCCGCGGCGCGGGCCTCGAGCACCTGGTACGGCGTGGCGATGAAGTCCTTGCGCAGCACGGGAAGCGAGACCCGGGCCGTGACGGCCTCGAGATCGGCGAGAGAACCGCCGAAGCGACGCTCCTCGGTCAGGACGCTGATCGCAGATGCACCGCCCTGCTCGTAGAGCGCCGCCTGGTGCGCGGGGTCGGGGATCTCGGCGAGGGCACCGCGGGACGGGCTCGCGCGCTTCACCTCGGCGATGATCTTGACCCGATCGGCAGGAGCCAGCGCGGCGACCGCATCACGAGCGGCGGGGCGCGCGAGTGCGTCGCGCTCGACCTCGGCCAGCGACCGGGTCAGAGCACGACGTTCTGCATCCTCGACTGCGCCGGCCGTGAGGTCGGCGAGGACCATCAGTGGGCCTTCGGCGAGTACTTGGGGCCGTTCACCCCGTAGCCGGCCTTCGCCATGATCCAGCCGACGATCGGCCCGATGACGATGACGACGACGGACGCCCACACGAGGGGCGGCTGCTCGAGGCAGAAGAACAGGGTGGCAAGACCCACGCCGGCCAGCATGATCACGACCGCGGTCCACGCGGCAGGCGAGTGTCCGTGTCCAGGGTCTGCGATCGAGTTGCTCATGTTCTTCCTCCGGGGTGGTCGGCGTACGGTCAGTCTATCGGGATCAGCGGGTCGGATCGGTGCCACGCGACAGGTCGTCCCAGGAATCGACGGCGTCGAGAGGACCCTGGTGCGCCTCGTGATGGGCTTCATCGGTGCGGTAGCG
>JAITUD010000177.1 GCA_031286555.1 Microbacterium sp.
CGGTGAGCACGGCGCCCTTGGGCGCGAAGCTGGCGAGATCGGTGATCGTGATTGCGGGGAAGCCGGGCGTCGGGGCAGGTGTTTCGGGCGTCGCCTCGTCTTCTTCGGGGTTGAGGCGGTAGCAGCCGCGCTGGTCGTCCCAGACATCGAGGCACTTCAACGGATCGAAGACCCCGGGCGGCGGGATATAGCCGACGTTTTCGGTGTTGGTGCCGGGGGACTTGCCAGGTTTGCCACCGTCGGCGCGAACCTTTTTTGGGTGTTTCTGAGCGCCGGAGATGACCACCTTGTCGGGCGTTGAAGACCAGATCGCGTCTTGTCCGACTTGCTCTCCATCTGAAGACGACGACGACATCAGCAAGAGCGTCAGGACAAGACCTGTCGTAGCTAACATTTCAAGCTCTCCGCACGCGTGTTCGACGAGATCGCAAGGCCGGTGCTTGTCTTGGCCGGGACGAACTTCACCTCGATTGCCTGACGTGGCGGGCGATCATTCGGAACCACTGAACGCCCTTCAGCGTTCAGAAGCTCCACGTTCGACACATCAACGCACAGTTGCGCCACGACGGCATCGTTGGTGTTCGAGACTGGTGTAAACGAGTCGAAGGTCGATGCACCGTCTCGCCTGATGTGTTCGGCGTAGTACGCGCTGTAGTTCTTCCGACTTGACGCTTCCGCGGCCCCGGTCTGCCAAGCGAAGACCCCGTCGAAGGTGCCGGGATCGGACAGATCCGTGGCATTGCTAGCTTTCGTGTACTCCTCATACGTCTTCTCCGCCGCCGCAAACGCCTCCTCGTCCGATGCGAACGCCGCCGTCTTCGTCGGCTTCGGCTCGGGCGTCGGGGCGCACCCGGCAAGCAGCCCGAGGGCAAGAAGGCCGGCGGTGAGGGCAGCGAGAGTGCGAGAGGACGTCACCCGGCTACGGTAACCGAGATCCCTAAAGCGCCGCGGGAGTTATCCACAGGCGCGAGTCACTCCCGCCCGCGCAGCCGATCGATGTCGCGCCGTTCGCGCTTCGTCGGGCGTCCGGCGCCGCGGTCGCGGACGGCGTTCATCGCCATCGGTTCGCGCGGGGGAGTGCGATCGTCATATGCCGCAGCGGCCAGCGGTGCGCCGACGCGCTTGGTCAGGGTCTGTCGCACCACGAGGATGCGGTCGAATCCGCTGATCCGCACACGCAGCTCATCGCCGGGTTTCACGGGCTGCGCTGCCTTGGCCTTGTCACCGTTCACTCGCACATGCCCTGCTCGGCATGCAGTGGTCGCTGCCGAGCGGGTCTTGTAGATGCGGACCGCCCAGAGCCAACTGTCTACGCGCGCGGTGCCCTCGCTCATGACGCCGCCTCCCGAGAACGTGAGGCGATGAGCGCACCTGCCACGATCAGGCCCTGGCCGAGGGTGTAGGTGAGCATGACGGCCGGGCTGGTCCACTGCGGCATGACGTCAGGAAGGAACAGTCGGAATGCGAGGATCGAGTCGCTCATCAGGAAGAACACCCCGCCGATCGTGATCACGGGATGGCAGCGCGCTGCCATCGTCGCCGTCCCGGCGAGCACAAGACCATAGGCGGCGACGGCGAAGATGAGCGCGCCGATCGACGGGCCGAGGATGACGAGCATCCCGACCCACCAGACGGCATAGACGAGCGTCCACCATGGGAGGCGCCGGACCTTCAGGTACTTCGCGAAGAGGACGATGTAGGCGATGTGAGCGATGCCGAAGAACAGCAGCATCAGCGGCAGTTCCGGCCCCCACGAGAAGAACGCTCCGGCCTCGTCGCCGAACCAGGAGAACAGCAGCGCCGCGAGCAGAAGCCCGAGCACCGCCCGCGGACGGAGCCGCGGCGCCTCGAGCAGTACGGGCAGGGCGAGAAGCGGCATCAGGGCCATCTTCGTCGGCGCGGCGAGGTCGCTCTCCGTCGCCAGTGCGATCACGTGGATGACGGACAGGACGATGTAGGGCACCCAGATCAGCAGGCGGGCGGCGGCGCGTCGCGGCATCCCTCCATCGTATTGCCGAGGAGTCAGCGCGAGAATTCGCGCGTGACCAGCGGGCGACCTGGCTTCAGCTCGCCGGCGCGCTGGAACCCCGCGGAGAGGAACGTCGTCAGTACGCCGTGGAAGAGATCGTTGCTGCGTCCCTTCTCGCCGCCGGTGTCGACCGGGTAGGCCTCCAGGATGCGGGCTCCGGACTCCTCGGCGTACGCGACGGCCGCGTCGAGCAGTGCGGTGTTCACACCCTTGGCGCGGTGTTCGCGACGGACGACGAAGCAGCTCACCGCCCATACGCTGTCGTCGTCGAGGGGCTCGGATGTCGCGCCGACGATGATCTTCGTGTTGACCAGACGCACCTGCCGCGTGCGCGGCCCGACACGGATCCAGCCCGCCGCTTCCCCGTCGACGTAGGCGACGATGCCCGGCGGTGGCCCGTCGACGATCTCGTCGTGCAGCATCTCGCGGCGCTGGTCGACGTTCGTCGCGTTCCAGTCCTTGTTGCGCAGCATCGGCCAGATGCACTGACAGGATGCGCCGTCGCCGCCGCCCGTGAGGGAGCGCTGAACGTCGTCCCATCGCTCGGCCGTCGCGCGTTCCGTGGTGATCGTGACCATGTCAGCACGCTACGCCGCACCGCGGACATCGGCCACCACGCCCGGGCCGGGGGTTGGTTCGCGATGCTCGTTCGGGTCGGCTAGGATAGTGGAGTTGCCCGCGCGAAAGCGCGGTCGTCCACGGGCTGTGGCGCAGCTTGGTAGCGCACTTGACTGGGGGTCAAGGGGTCGCAGGTTCAAATCCTGTCAGCCCGACCGAGAAGTCCCGGAAACTCAAGGGTTTCCGGGACTTTTTCTGTAGGTGGATGTGACCCGGTCATCCAAAACCCATCACTTTTACGCCCTCTCGGCCCGCTTGGGCCGTCGTGCTCCGGTAGCCGTCCCGTCTTGCCGGTTGCTCCCGATTCGTGGGTGGGAGCAGGACGCACCTGTCCGGTATGGACACCGAACACAGCCCTACCGGCAACCCCTGGGGCTTGGAGCCGCTGCTCGACGTCGGCGAGCTCGCTGCGTACCTGGGTGTGCCCGTCTCGACGGTCTACGACTGGCGCACCCGCGACCTCGGTCCGCGCGCGTATCGCTTCGGCAAGCACCTAAAGTTTGCCCTCTCGGACGTGCGGATCTGGATCGAGCAGCAGCGCGACCCCGAACCGCCTGCGCCG
>JAITUD010000184.1 GCA_031286555.1 Microbacterium sp.
ATGTCGCAGATCGGAGACAGCGTGATCAGCGGTGTGCTGCGGCGCCGAGACGCCGCCCCAGTGCGGCCGCCGCCTCGCTCACCGCCTGGGTGATCCGGCCGACGGAGGCGTCGTCGCCGGACCATGTCACGGCGACTGCAGCCACGGGCCAGTCGGTGTGATCGCGCACGGCGCTGGCGACCGAACGGAACCCCTCGGTGATCTCGCTGTCCTCGGTGGCGACACCCGTCTGCCGCACTGTGCGGAGCAGCTCGCGCAGCTCTGACGGTCTCTGCGGGCCGCGGCCCGTGCGCTCCGTGAACGACGAGGCGTCCGGGTACAGCGCACGCACCTGCACCTTGGGCAGCGCGGCGAGCATCGCCCGCCCGGTCGCCGTCAGGTGGGCGGGCAGGCGCACACCGACATCCGTCACCAGCGCGGGGCGGCGCGCGGCGCGCTCCTCGACGATGTAGAGCACGTCCCTTCCGCTCATCACCGCGAGGTGCGCGCTCTCGCCGAGCCGGTCGGCGAGACCCGCGACCAGCGGTCGGCCGAGGCGCGCCAGCGGCTCCTGACGGGCATAGCCGCCGGCCAGCTCGAACGCGGAGGTGCCCAGACCCCAGCGACGGTCCTGTGCGAGATGCACCACGAAACCGTGCTCCTCGAGCGTCGCCAGCAGGTGGTAGATCGTCGAGCGCGGGATGCCGAGATCCCGCGCGAGCGCCGATGCGGCGACGGGGGCGGGACGGCGTGCGAGATGGCGGAGGATGCGCAGGGTCTGGTCGGCCGCGGGCACCTGCGGCTTCCGCTCAGCATCGTCTGAGATCACAGACAAAGGATGCCATATCGCCCTGTTCCCCGGGGCAGGGCGGGTGTGGAATCGAGGTATGTCCCAGAACTCCTCGGTCGTCGTCGGCGCCGCACCCCTCGCGCCGGCCGATGTCGTCGCCATCGCCCGCCATCACGCACCCGTCGTCATCGATGACGGTGCACTCGGCCGCGTCGCGGAGTCGCGGCGCGTCATCGACGCCATGGCCGCCGACCCGGTGCCGCACTACGGGGTCTCCACCGGCTTCGGCGCCCTCGCCACCACCTTCATCGCGCCCGAGCGCCGCCGCCAGTTGCAGGTCAGCCTGATCCGCTCGCATGCCGCAGGCACGGGCCCGGAGATCGAGACCGAGGTCGTCCGCGCGCTGCAGCTGCTGCGCCTGCAGACCCTCGCCTCCGGTCGCACCGGTGTGCGCCCGGTCGTCGTGGAGACCTACGCGGCGATGCTCAACGCCGGCATCACGCCGCTGGTCCGCGAGTACGGCTCGCTGGGCTGCTCCGGCGACCTCGCGCCGCTCGCACATGTCGCGCTGGCAGCCATGGGCGAGGGGGAGGTGCGCAACGCCGACGGAGATCTGGTCCCGGCATCCGACGCCCTCGCCGCCGCGGGGATCGAACCGCTCGTCCTCGAGGAGAAGGAGGGCCTCGCCCTCATCAACGGCACCGACGGCATGCTGGGCATGCTCGTGCTCGCGCTGCACGACCTCGAGATGCTGATCACCACGGCCGACCTCTCCGCCGCCATGTCGATCGAGTCGCAGCTGGGTACCGACGCCGTGTTCGCCGCCGACCTCATGGCGCTCCGGCCGCAGGTCGGCCAGGCGGCATCCGCTGCGAACCTCCGCGCGTTCCTGGGGAACTCGCCCATGGTCGCGAGCCACAAGGGACCGGACGACGGCCGTGTGCAGGACGCCTACTCGCTGCGCTGCTCGCCGCAGGTGCACGGTGCCGCTCGCGACACCATGGCTCATGCCACCATGATCGCCGAGCGCGAGCTCGCCTCGGTCGTCGACAACCCCGTGGTCACCGTCGACGGACGCATCGAGTCCAACGGCAACTTCCACGGTGCGCCCGTTGCCGCGGTGCTGGACTTCCTGGCGATCTCGGTCGCCGATGTGGCATCCGTCGCGGAGCGCCGCACCGACCGCGCCCTCGACCCGGCACGCAGTCACGGACTGCCGCCGGTCCTCGCGTCCGAGGTCGGCGTCGACTCCGGCCTCATGATCGCGCAGTACGCCGCAGCCGGCATCGTCTCCGAGCTCAAGCGCCTCGCCGCCCCGGCATCCGTCGACTCGATCCCGTCGTCGGCCATGCAGGAGGACCACGTGTCGATGGGCTGGTCCGCGGCCCGCAAGCTGCGCCGCTCGATCGACGGGCTCGCCCGCGTGCTCGCGATCGAGATCCTCACCGGCGCACGCGCGCTCGACCTGCGTGCACCGCTCGAAGCAGGACCCGCGACCGGTGCCGTGCGCGACCTGGTCCGCACCGTCGCCGGCGGCCCCGGCCCCGACCGGTTCCTCTCACCCGAGATGGAAGCCGTCACCGAACTCGTCACCTCGGGCGCCGTCGCCCGCACCGCGAAGGAGAACGCGAATGTCTGACGCCACCCAGTCCGGCCCCACCCTGCACGACCCGTCCCGCAGCATCCGTGCCCCGCGCGGCAACGAGCGCACCGCGAAGAGCTGGGGCGCCGAAGCCGCCAAGCGGATGCTGATGAACAACCTCGACGCCGAGGTCGCCGAGCACCCCGAGGATCTCGTCGTCTACGGCGGCACCGGTCGCGCGGCGCGCTCATGGGAGGCGTACGACGCCATCGTGCGCACCCTCGACGAGCTCGAGCCCGACGAGACCCTGCTGGTGCAGTCCGGGAAGCCGGTCGGAGTGTTCCGCACCCACGAGTGGGCGCCGCGCGTGCTGATCGCCAACTCCAACCTCGTCGGCGACTGGGCCACCTGGCCGGAGTTCCGCAGGCTCGAGGAGCTCGGGCTGATGATGTACGGCCAGATGACGGCCGGATCCTGGATCTACATCGGCACGCAGGGCATCCTGCAGGGCACCTACGAGACCTTCGCCGCCGTGGCCCGCTCGCTCGGGCGTGACTCGCTCAAGGGCACCCTGTCGCTCACCGGCGGTGCGGGCGGAATGGGCGGCGCGCAGCCGCTCGCCGTCACACTGAACGAGGGCGCCGTGCTGATCGTCGACGTCGACGAGTCGCGCCTGTCGCGCCGGGTCGATCACGGGTACCTCGACGTCTACTACACCGATCTCGACGAGGCGGTCGCCCGCGCGGTCGCCGCGAAGGATGCCGGTGAGGCGCTGTCCGTCGGCATCGTCGGCAACGCCGCCGAGGTCTTCCCCGAGCTGCTGCGACGCGGCGTGCCGATCGACATCGTCACCGACCAGACCAGCGCGCACGACCCGCTCGCCTACCTGCCGATCGGCATCAGCGTCGAGGACTGGAAGGCCGAGGCCGAGCGCGACCCCGAGGAGTTCACCCGCCGCTCGCGCGAGTCGATGGCTGCGCACGTACGTGCCATGGTGGCGTTCCAGGATGCCGGTGCCGCCGTGTTCGACTACGGCAACTCGATCCGCGCCGAGGCGAAGCTCGGCGGCTTCGACCGCGCCTTCGAGTTCCCCGGCTTCGTGCCGGCGTACATCCGCCCCCAGTTCGAGGAGGGGCGTGGCCCGTTCCGCTGGGCGGCGCTCTCCGGCGACCCGGAGGACATCTACAAGACCGACCGCGCCATCGCCGAGCTGTTCCCCGAGGACAAGGCGCTGCACCGCTGGCTGGAGAAGGCCGGCGAGAAGGTGCACTTCGAGGGCCTGCCCGCGCGAATCTGCTGGCTCGGCTACAAGGAGCGCCACCTGGCGGGCCTGAAGTTCAACGAGATGGTCGCCTCGGGCGAGCTGGCAGCTCCGATCGTCATCGGCCGTGACCACCTCGACTCCGGCTCGGTCGCCAGCCCGTACCGCGAGACCGAGGCCATGAAGGACGGCTCCGACGCGATCGCCGACTGGCCGCTGCTGAACGCGCTGCTCAACACGGCATCCGGCGCCAGTTGGGTGTCGCTGCACCACGGCGGTGGGGTCGGCATCGGCCGCTCGATCCACGCCGGTCAGGTGACCGTCGCCGACGGCACCGACCTGGCTGCACAGAAACTCGCCCGGGTTCTGTCCAACGACCCGGCGATGGGCATCATCCGGCATG
>JAITUD010000225.1 GCA_031286555.1 Microbacterium sp.
TGTACCAGGGCGCGCCGATCTTCCCGACCGTGCTGTCGGTGACGGACGGCAGGGGTCGCGATGTGCCCTTCGAGACCGACTCCGACGACGACGTGCTGTTCGTGTCGATCGACGACGACGCGTACAAGCACGGCGCGACGACATACGAGATCACGTACACGATGCGCGACGTCTTCCACACGCCGGATGATGCGGACATCGACGAGTTCTACTGGGACCTGCTCCCCCTGGACTCCACGCAGGACATCGCGGAGTTCACCGGCAGCATCCGGTTCGATGACGCACTGACCGCCGCGAGTGCAGGCGATCCGAGCTGCTATCAGGGCGCCTACGGTGCGACCGGCTCCTGCACGCTGGCCGAGCAGGATGGCGCGTACACCGTCTCCGCGCGCGATCTGCGCGCGGGTCAGGGCGTCACGGTGGCCTTCCCGTTCCAGCCGGGAACGGTCACGCCCTCACCCGCGCTGCAGCCCGATCCCATGACCGACGTCGTGCCCTACGGCGTCGCCGGTGGCGGGCTGCTGCTCGGCGGTGCCGGGCTGCTCTCCATCGCGGCGATGAAGCGCCGTCACCGCGCGCAGGGTCGTGGTGTGGTCGTCGCGCAGTACGAGGTTCCCGGCGATCTGCCGCCGCTGCTGGCAGCGCAGATCCACGGCAGCAGGGCGAAGGCGGTGCCCGCCGAGATCGTGCACCTGGGCGTGTACGGCGCCCTGCGCATCGAGGACGCGCAGAAGGGGAAGAAGAAGCCGACGCTGCGGCTCATCTCGGCCAAGGGCGCCCTCGACCCTCTCGACGCGATCGCACTCGAGGCGCTGTTCCCGAAGCTGGAGCAGGAGACGGTGGTCGATCTCGCCAAACCCACCGACGCGCTCCCCTCCCGGCTCTCCACGCTGCCCAAGGCCGCGAGCGATGCAGCGACCGAGCGCGGACTCGTCGAGCGGAAGCGGTCCCCGCTCGGGCTGGTGTGCGGCATCCTCGGCGTCCTCGCGGCGCTCGTCGCCATCGCCATGGCGATCCCCGGTCTCGCCGTGCAGCGTCCCGCCGCGATCGGTGCTTTCGTGATCAGCATCCTGATAGCGGTCGCCGCGATCGGCATCGGCATCCGGCTGATGCTGAATACCGCCGTCGTCACCCCGAAGGGTGCCGAGGCACGCGAGCACCTGCTCGGCGTGCGCGAGTACATCCGGCTCGCCGAGGCCGATCGCATCCGGATGCTGCAGTCGTACAGCGGCGCGGAGCGCCGGCACGACGGCACGGCCGACATCGTCGTGCTCTACGAGCGACTGCTCCCCTACGCGATGCTGTTCGGTCTGGAGAAGGAATGGGCCAAGGTGCTCGAGGTGCAGTACGAGCGACAGGGAGGCGCCCCGGTCTGGTACACCGGCTATGCGATCGGATCCCTCGGCTCTTCGCTGACACGCATGGGGACGTCTCTCACCGCCACGCCGATCGCGACGTCGTCGTCCTCGTCGAGCGGGTCGTTCGGGGGCGGATTCTCCGGCGGGGGCGGCGGAGGCGGATTCTCCGGCGGACGCTGAGTCAGCCTCCGACGCCGCTCCCGGAACCACTGCGCGGCGCGCCAGGCAGCAGGAAACCCAGCGTCACGTACAGCAGGGAGCCGACGACGATCGCCAGCCCCACTGTCAGGGCCATGCGGGCGCCCGGCTTCCGCCCGTTCACGCCGCCGACGACGGCCAAGACCAGCCCTACCGCGCCGAGGTAGTACGGCCCGAAGATCGATCCGTAGAAGCCGACGGCCACTCCGAGCACTCCGCCGACGGCAAGCGCCGCACGCCGCCACCACCGAGCCGATTCACGCCCGACCGCAGCATCCATGCCTCATCGTCCCATCGAGTAGGAGCCGGCGCTAGGGTGAGCGTTGAAGGGAGCGGGATGCGCGCGCTGAGCGCCCGCGCTTCGCTCCCCGATCAGAACCCGAGCTTGCCGAGCTGCTTGGGGTCGCGCTGCCACTCCTTGGCGACCTTCACGTGCAGTCCCAGGAACACGCGCGTGCCGAGAAGCGGCTCGATCTGAGCTCTCGCCCGGGCACCGACGTCGCGCAGGCGGGAGCCCTTGCGGCCGATGATGATCGCCTTCTGGCTGTCGCGCTCGACCACGATCGAGGCGTGCACGTCGGTGAGGTCGCTGTCCTCACGCGGCGCGATGTCGTCGATCACGACGGCGATCGAGTGCGGCAGCTCGTCGCGCACGCCCTCCAGCGCCGCCTCGCGGATGATCTCCGCGACCCGGTCCTCGATGGACTCGTCGGTGATGACGCCGTCCTCGTACAGAGCGGGACCGGTGGGCATGAGCGCGAGCACCTCATCGGCGAGCACGTCCAGCTGGTCGTTCGTGACCGAGGACAGCGGGATGACCGCCGCCCAGTCCTCGCGCAGCGAGTCGACCTCGATCAGCCGCTCCGTGATCTCGTCACGATCCGCGGCATCCGTCTTGGTGACGATCGCGATCTTCTTCGCTCGCGGGTAGCCGTCGAGCGACGCCGCGATGCGGCGGTCGCCGGGGCCGACCTTCTCGGTCGCGGGCACGCAGAAGCCGATCACGTCGACGTCGCCGAGCACCTGCTCGACCAGGTCGTTCAGCCGCTCGCCCAGCAGCGTGCGCGGCTTGTGGATGCCGGGGGTGTCGACGATCACGAGCTGGCCGCCGGGCCGGTTCACGATGCCGCGGATCGCGCGCCGCGTCGTCTGCGGCTTCTCGCTGGTGATCGCGATCTTCTCGCCCACCAGTGCATTGGTCAGCGTGGACTTGCCCACGTTCGGGCGACCCACGAACGTGACGAATCCGCTGCGCTTGTCTTCACTCATCTTCCGACTCCTCCTCCGGCGCCCGCTCCACGAACACCGTAGCGATACCTCTGCCGCGACCGCGCGACGCGCCGCCGGTGAGCACCAGTCCGTCGACGACGGCCATGGCTCCCGGCTGCGGCACCTGGCCGAGCGCCTTGCCGAGCAGGCCGCCGATCGAATCGACGTCCTCGTCCTCGAGCTCCAGGTCGAACAGGTCGCCGACGTCCTCCAGCGACAGCCGGGAGTTCACCCGGTACCGTCCGCCGCCGAGCTCGACCACCTCGGCCGGTGCCCGGTCGTACTCGTCGGCGATCTCGCCGACGAGCTCCTCGATCAGGTCCTCCAGCGTGACCAGCCCCGAGATGCCGCCGTGCTCGTCGATCACCAGGCACACGTGCACGGCGTCGCGCTTCATCTGCTGCAGCAGCGTCTCGGCGCGCATCGACTCCGGCACGAACGTCGCCGGACGCGCGATGGGACGCACCGGCGCACCGCGCCACGCGCTCTCGTCGCGGTACGCGAACTGCACCAGGTCCTTCAGATAGAGCACGCCCACCACGTCGTCGGCGTCGTCGTCGACCACAGGCATCCGCGAGACGCCCTTCGACAGGAACAGGTCCATCGCCTCGGTCGTCGTGGCCGTGGCATCCACCGCGACCATCTCGGTGCGCGGCACCATGACGGCCCGCACGAACTGGTCGGTGAAGTCGAACACCGAGTGGATCAGGTCGCGGTCGTCCTCCTCGATGAGGTCATTCGACGCCGCCTCGTCGACCATGCTGAGCAGCTGCTCCTCCGAGGCGAAAGTGCTCCGCCCGCCGCCGGGCGTGACACGGCGCCCGAGCGCCACGAGCCCCTGAGCGAGCGGCCCGAGCACCACGCGCACTCCGTGCACGACCGGCGCCCAGATCCGCAGCAGCCCGTCGGCGTGATGCCGGCCGAACGACCGGGGGCTCGACCCGACCAGCACGAAGGTGATGCCGGTCATCAGCACCGCGGCGGCGAGCATCGCCCACCAGTCGCTGGGCAGCAGCTGCACCAGGGCGACGGTGACCAGCACCGCAGCGGTGGTCTCGGCCAGCACACGCATGAACGCGACGGCGTTCACGTGCGCATCGGGATCCTCGGCGATCTTCGCGAGAGCGGAAGCACCCCGTCCCTCTGACGCCATCTCCTCGAGATCGCTGCGCGAGCTCACCGAGAACGCCGCGTCGACCGCCGCCATCAGGCCGCCGAAGGCGACCAGCAGCACGGCCCCGGCGAGCAGGATTCCGGCGATCATCGTCGTCGTTCGGATGCCGCGAACCCGCGGATCAGCTCCTTCTGAAGCCCGAACATCTCACGCTCCTCGTCCGGCTCGGCGTGGTCGAACCCGAGCAGATGCAGCAGCCCGTGGGTCGTCAGCAGGATCAGCTCGTCCATCAGCGCGTGACCGGCGGTCTGCGCCTGCGACTCGGCGACCTGCGGGCAGAGCACGATGTCGCCGAGCAGTCCGGGCGGGGTCGGGTGGTCCTCACTGCCCGGCCGCAGCTCGTCCATCGGGAAGCTCAGCACGTCGGTCGGGCCGGGCTCGTCCATCCACTGCACGTGCAGCGACTCCATCGCGCCCTCGTCCACGAGGACGATCGCGACCTCGGCGTCCGGGCTGACGTGCAGCTGGGCCAGGTTGTACTCCGTGAGCCGCTGCAGCACGGTCTCGTCGACAGAGACGGCGGACTCGTTGTTGATCTCGATCATGAAAGGTCCTGTCTCCTCAAGAAACGCCGCGCTTCGGCATCCGGTCCCTCGGGCCGGGCCGCATGCCGGAGCGCCGGTCGGCGCGGTTCGCGAACTCATGCGCCTGCTCGCGCTCCGCCCTGGCGGCGGTGCGCTGCTCGTCGTACTCGCTGTACGCGTCGACGATCCGTCCCACCAGCGTGTGGCGCACGACGTCGTCACTGGTCAGCCGCGAGAAGTGGATGTCGTCGATGTCCTTCAGCACCCGCGTCACCAGACGCAGGCCCGACGCCCCCTGCGGCAGATCGACCTGGGTGATGTCGCCGGTGACGACCATCTTGGTGCCGAAGCCCAGACGGGTCAGGAACATCTTCATCTGCTCGGGCGTGGTGTTCTGCGCCTCGTCGAGCACGACGAAGGAGTCGTTCAACGTCCTTCCGCGCATGTACGCGAGCGGGGCGACCTCGATGGTGCCGCTGGCCATCAGCCGGGGCACGATCTCGGGGTCCATCATCTCGTTCAACGCGTCGTACAGCGGCCGCAGGTACGGGTCGATCTTGTCGGTGAGGGTTCCGGGCAGGAAGCCCAGCCGCTCCCCCGCCTCGACGGCCGGACGCGTCAGGATGATGCGCTCGACCTCCTTGCGCTGCAGCGCCTGCACGGCCTTCGCCATCGCCAGGTAGGTCTTTCCTGTGCCGGCGGGGCCGATGCCGAAGACGATCGTGTTCTCCTCGATCGCGTCGACGTACTCCTTCTGCCCGAGGGTCTTCGGACGGATCACGCGTCCGCGCGTGGCCAGGATCGCCTCGCCGAGCACCTCGCTGGGGCGCGGGCCGTCGTCCTGCCGCAGGATGCGGGCGGAGCTGGACACGTCGCTCGGCGCAAGGTCGTGCCCGGCGCGGGTCAGCGTGATCAGCTCGTCGACGAGGGTCTTCGCCGCGGCGACCTCGGCGTCGGAGCCGCTCAGGGTGATCTCGTTGCCTCGCACGAGCACCTGCACGGCCGGATGCTCCTTCTCGAGCATCCGCAGCAGGCGGTCCTGCGGGCCGAGCAGCTGCACCATGGCTACGCCGTCGACGAGCAGGCGCTCGGTGCGTTCGGGGGTGTCAGAAGCCAATGAGCCGGTCCTCCGGAAGGTTGCCGAGCACGTGCGCGTGCACGTGGAACACGGACTGCGCGGCG
>JAITUD010000293.1 GCA_031286555.1 Microbacterium sp.
CGCGCCCCTCCCTGGGCGCGGGGCGGGGGCGGCGCCCCTGCGCGCCGCCGCGGCCGGCCCGGCCCGCCCCGCCTCTCTCACAGTGCTCTGCGCTCAGTCGCCGCCCGGCGACCCGAGCAGCTCGCGCACCCGGCTCGAGATGCGGTGGAACTCCGGCGTCTCGAGCACCTCGGCGTAGCCGCGCTCCGCGGGCAGGTCGACGCGGTGCTCCTCGAGGATGCGCCCCGGCCTGGGGCTCATCACGATCACGCGGCTGGCGAGGTAGACGGCCTCCGCCACCGAGTGCGTCACCAGCAGCACGGTGGTGCCGGTGCGCGCCCAGATGCGGTTCAGCTCGACGTTCATCTTCTCGCGCGTGAGCGCGTCGAGTGCGCCGAAGGGCTCGTCCATCAGCAGCACGCGCGGCTCGTGCAGCAGCGCGCGGCACAGTGACACGCGCTGCTGCATCCCTCCGGAGAGCTCGAAGGGCATGGCCTTCTCGAAGCCGGTGAGCCCCGTCATCTCGATGAGCTCATCGGCTCTGGCGTTCGCCTTCTTCATGTCCATGCCGCGCATCTCAGCCTGAAGCAGGATGTTGCCACGGACGTTGCGCCACTCCAGCAGAGCAGCGCGCTGGAACACGAAGCCGATGTCCTGGCGCGGTGCGGTGACCATCTCGCCGTTCAGGCGGATGCTGCCCGCGCTGGGCAGCGTGAGCCCGGCGACGGCCTTGAGCAGTGTCGACTTCCCGCAGCCCGAGGGCCCGGCGATGGTGATGAACTCGCCCTCGCCGACGGTGAGGTCGACCCCGCTCAGCGCCGACACCTGTCCGCGCTTCGAGGCGAACGTGATCGCGACGTCGTCGATCTCCAGGGCGGTCCTGGTCTGGGTCTGCGTCATCAGAGCATCTCCTTCTGCGGGCCGACGGTCACTTGCCGGGGGCGAAGGACGCGTCGAAGTAGGTGTCGACCTTGCCGTCGCCGGAGATCAGTCCGGCCTGGGAGAGCACGTCGAGCGTGGACTGCCAGTCCTCGGTGGTGTTCGCACCGGGTGCGTCGCCCTCGGTGTTCGCCGTGTGCAGCAGCTTGATCGTCTCGTTCCACTGGTCCAGCAGCACCTCCTTGGCGGGCATCTGCGGGTCCTTGCCGTCCATCGCGGCGACGGCGGCCTCGGGGTCCTTCTCGGCTGCGGCGAACGCCTCGCTCGTCGCGGCGACCATCTCCTTGACGAGATCGGGGTCGTTCTTCAGGGTCTCGTTGTTGGCGATCAGGCCGTTGCTGAAGAAGTTCAGACCGGCATCCGAGTAGCGCAGGTACCGCATCTCCTTGCCGCTCTTCGCAGCGATGGTCGGTCCCTGGTCGTGCGCGAAGCCGATCAGCCCGTCGGTCTTGCCGGAGAGCACGGCGGCGATCTTGCCGGCGGGGTCGAGGTTCTGCTGCTTGACGTCGGACTCCTTCAGGCCGACTGCCTCGAGGTACATCGGGAAGGTGGTGGTCGGCGCGTCGCCGGCGGAGACGGCGATCGTCTTGCCCTTGAGGTCGGTGGGCTCCTCGATGCCGGAGTCGGCGAACACCTGCACCGCCGACGGCGTGGTCTGTAGGAACACTCCGACGCTCTTGATCGGCACGCCCTTGTCGATGTTGGCGAGCACAGCGGGGGTGTCGGCCCAGCCGAAGTCGACCTGCTTCTGGCCGATGGCCTGCGCGGTCTTGGTCGACCCCTGTCCGGCCTTGATCGTGAGGTTGATGCCGTGGTCCTTGAAGATGCCCTTCTCGACGCCGTAGTAGAACGGCGCGTGCTCGCCGTACGGGTACCAGTTGAGCATGAGGGTGACGTCAGTGGTCTTCGCGTCGCCGCTCGATCCGTCGCTGCTGCTGGGCGTGGACGCCCCGCTGCATCCCGCGAGAGCGAGGACCGCCGCGGTGGCGAGAGCGAGACCGCCGAGGATGGATGCTGACTTCTTCATCAGTTCTCCTTGTTTCTGTGTTCTTGGTGAGGGCAGGGGTTCAGAGCCGCACGGTCGCGGCGCCGACATCGCGCTTGGACGCGTGCCAGGGGATGAGGAATCGCTCGGCGACCTGGATGATCCCGAACAGCAGGACACCCATGAGCGACATGATGATGAGCGCCGCGAACAGCATCGCGGTGTCGAGGTTGCCGTTCGCCTGCAGGATCACGTAGCCGAGGCCCTCGTTCGCGCCGACGAACTCGCCGACGACCGCACCCGTCACCGCGAGGGTCGCGGCGACCTTGAGCCCGGAGAGCAGTTCGGGGAGGGCAGCGGGCAGGCGCACCTTCGTGAAGGTCTTGAACCGGCCGGCGCCCATCGTCGAGGTGAGCTGCAGGATCTCGGGGTCGACCGTGCGCAGTCCCGCCAGACCTGAGATCACGACGGGGAAGAACGCCATCAGCACGGCGACCAGGATCTTCGGCCCCATCCCGAAGCCGAGCCAGACCACGAACAGCGGAGCGATCGCGATCTTGGGGATGACCTGCGCGAACAGGATCACCGGGTAGAGCGTCTGCTCGAGGCCCCGCGAGTACACCATGACCACGGCGACGAAGAGTCCGACGACCACGGCGATCGCGAAGCCGACCAGCGTCTCATAGGTGGTGACCCAGGTGTTCTGCAGCAGGTAGGCCGGGTTGTCGGCGAAGGCCGCCCATGTGTCGGCCGGCGACGGGATGATGTAGGGCGGCACCCAGCCGAGCGCGGTGACGGCCCACCACACGATGAGCACGGCGATCACGAACACGACCGGATGCCAGTTGCGCTGCCACCAGCGCACGAAGGCATTCGGCTGGGTCGGCTGCTGGCTCACCGCGAGGGTCATGGTGGCGTTCTGCGTCGTCGTCGACATTCGGGTCCTCGACATCTTCGTCCGGGTTTCGGGAAAGCGTATTCCCATTGGCTTCGATAGTAACACCTGCAGACAGGATGGCAACACCGCCGCGAGGCGTCAGCGGACGAAGCTGCCCGCCAGGTCGGCGCCGGCAGCACGCAGCCAGCGCGCTGTATGCGACATGGCCTCTTCCGCGGAGCCGGCGAGCTCCGTCAGAGAGACCGATGCCGAGAAGATCGACGTGTCGGCATCCGCCGTGATGCGCCCGGCGACCACGGCGGCCGGCACCCCGGCATCCGCCGCGAGACCGGCGACGAACGACGGCACCTTGCCGTCACCGGACTGGCCGTCGTAGGACCCCTCGCCGGTGATCACGAGGTCGGCGCCGGCGATCGCCTCGGCCAGGCCGATCAGGCGGGCGACCTCGGATGCTCCGGGCAGCAGCCTGCCGCCCCAGGCGACGAGCGCGCCGCCGACGCCTCCGGCCGCCCCGGCTCCGGGGGTGGCCGGGTCCAGGCCGAGCAGTGCGGCGAGCGCCGCGAGGCCGGCATCCGTCCGTGCCCGATCCGCAGCGTCGGTGAGCCCCTTCTGCGGTCCGAACACCTCGGCGGCCCCGCGCGGGCCGGTGAGCGGATTCGTGACGTCGGTGAGGACGAGGGTCTCGGGAACCGGGCGCAGCCCGGTGAGGTCGGCGGTCGCGATCGCGGACAGGCCGCGGGCACCGGCCGGGACCTCGCGGCCTGCCGCATCGGTGAACCGCGCGCCCAGGGCACGCAGCATCCCGGTGCCGCCGTCGGTCGATGCGCTCGAGCCGATGCCGAGCACCAGCCGGGCGACGCCGTGGTCCAGAGCGGCGGCGATCGCCTGCCCGAAGCCGGCGGAGTCGGCGTCGAAGGGGCGGAGGTCGGCGAGCAGTTCGATGCCCGAGGTCGAGGCGAGGTCGATCACCGCGGTGCCGTCCGGAGCATCCGCAGTCGGGGGCAGCAGCAGCCAGGTCGTGTCGACCGGCACTCCCGCCGGACCGTCCACCGTCACCGGCATCCGTTCGGCTCCGGGCACCGCCGCCGCGAACGCGGCGACCGTGCCCTCTCCCCCGTCGGCCATCGGCCGCATCACGAAGTCGGCGCCGTCGCCCCAGCCCGCGGCGAGAGCGGATGCCGCATCCGCAGCCGTGATCGTGCCCTTGAAGCTGTCCGGGGCGAGGACCACACGCATCACGGGAGTCCAGGGGTGCTCTCGCGCACCACGACCTCGAGGTCGAGGTCGGGCTGCTGCCATTCGGCATCCACCGTCGCACGGAACGCCTGATAGCCGAGCTCGCTCAGCGGCACGCGCACCGTGGTGAGCTGCGGCGTGACGTCACGGCTGACGGGCACGTCGTCGAAACCGCAGACGGCGATGTCGGCGCCGACCGTGCGGCCGGCGTCGCGGATGCCGGTCATCGCGCCGACCGCCACGACATCGCTGAGTGCGAAGATCAGGGTGCCAGGCTCGACGCCGTCGGCGAGGGCCGCAGCCATGCACTCGGTTCCGGACTCGCGCTCGAAGCCGCCGCGGTAGGTGCGCTCCACGGCACCGCCGCCTGCCTCGAAACCTGCGGAGAATCCGGCGAGACGATCGTCCGAGGTGCGCACGCCCTCGGCCGCGCCGAGCAGGATCGCCCTGCGGTAGCCGCGCGCCGCCATCTCGCCGCCCAGACGCTCGGCACCGCCGCGGTTGTCGATCTGCACGCTGCGGTCACCGCCGGGACCGAAAGTGACCGTGCGGGCGCCGAGCGCGGGGAAGGCGGCGAGTTCGCCCGGCCCGTCCTGTTCGCCGCCCTCGGTGCGGGATGCCGCCAGGATCACGCCCTGCGGACGCTGCCCGCGCAGCGCACGCAGAATGCGGGACTCGCGCTCGGGGTCGCGCTCGGTGATCGCGACCGTGACGACGAGTCCGTGCTCGTCCGCGCCGCGCGCGACACCGGAGGCGATCAGGCCGAAGTACGGGTCGGCGATGTCGGCGACGAGCAGGGCGATCACCGGAGAGGTGCCGCGTGCGATCGACTGCGCGGAGATGTTGGCGGTGTACCCGAGCTCGGTCGCGGCCTGCTCCACCCGCTCGCGGTACGACTCCGCGACCTTCCGCTCCGAGCCGTTCAGCACACGCGACGCCGTGGCCAGCGAGACCCCCGCCGCGCGTGCGACGTCGTGCAGCGTGGGAGTCGAGGCGCGGCCCGCGCGCCGGGTCTCATCGGAGATCATGAGCAGAGCCTATCGATCGTGTTTCCGGCATCCGCTCGTCGCTTCGGGTCGCGATTCGTCGCGGAGACGCTCCCGCCGAGTCGCTCTGGTCGCCCTTGAGCCCGGAAAGATCGCGCCGAACCGGGACGAACTGCTGCCCGAACGGTTGCCCGCAGGGCGAAGCGGGCCGAACGACGACCGGTATCGCGCGCGACGCTCATGCTGCGTCGGCGATCCAGCCGCGCAGCGTCGCGGCCTCGGCGGGCAGGATCGCCGGGTCGCCGTCGAGGACGAACTCGAGCAGGGCGTCGCGCGGCGGGGCGACCGCGGCGGATGCTGCCGTGAAGAACCCCCGCCACAGCGACTCCCGCTCCTGCAGGCGGAGACGCTCGGCGCGCGGCCACCACGAGAAGACGTGCGCGGCGCTGACCCTGTCCTCCAGGGCCGCGTAGTCGGCGAGCGCCGACTCGTCGGACGCCCCGACGTTCGGCTGCCAGTAGCTGGAGAGCGCCGGCACCTCGGTCAGCAGCCTCCGAGCCGCGACGGCGGAGTCGGTGAGGGTGCCGGAGTGGTACTCCAGCGCGAGGGTGATCCCGCGCCCGGCGGCCTGCTCCGCAGCATCCCGCAGACGGTCGACGATGAACGCCCAGTGCTCGGCGGATGCGTCGGCCGAGCCTACTCCGCCGGCCCAGATCCGCACACGGTCGGCACCCAGCGCCGCAGCGCTGTCGAGCACGGGCTCGAGGTCGTCCTGCACGCCGGGACGGAAGTACGAGCCGTACGAGCAGACCGCGAGGCCGGCATCCGTCGTCGCACGCGCGACCTGCGCGGCGCGAACCGTGTCCCCGGGCGGCACGTGCACGTCGCCGCCCCACTCGATCGCCTCGAGCCCGGCCGCCGCGGATGCGGTGATGACCTCCTCGGCGGTGAGCTGGCGGAAGGTCACGGAGCAGAGCCCTGGTCGCATGGTCATGGTCCTATCCTTGCTCGGGTCCTGAGCGCCCTTCGTCTCGCTCCGCTCGCTCAGGACCCGGAGCGGTCACGAGAGGTGCGGCGAGACCGTCGTGGCGAAGGACTCGACCGTCCGCGCCACGACCGTTTCCGGGGCATCCGCCCAGATGTCGGCGTTGAAGATCTCGACCTCGATGTCGCGGTCGTACCCGGTCTCGACCACCGCACGGGTGAGCGAGGCGAAGTCGATCACGCCGTCGCCCATGTAGTGCCGCGAGAGCAGCACGTCGGCGGGCAGCGGGGTCTTCCAGTCGCACACCTGGTACGTCGCGATGCGCCCCTCACGGCCGGCGCGGGCGATCTGCTCGTACACCTGCGGATCCCACCAGATGTGGAAGGTGTCCACGGCCGCGCCCACGACGGACGGGTCGAAGTCGGCGGCCAGATCCAGCGCCTGGCCGAGAGTCGAGACGACGCAGCGGTCCGACCCGAACATCGGATGCAGCGGCTCGATCGCCAGCGTCACTCCGGCATCCTGCGCATACGGCGCGAGTTCGGTGAGCGCGTCGTGCACGCGGGAGCGCGCGCCGACGAGGTCGCGCGATCCCTCCGGCAGCCCGCCCGCGACCAGCACCAGCACCGCGGTCGAGCCCTCCGCACCGGCCGCGGCGAGCGCCGCGGTCTCGTCGATCGCCCGGCGGTTGTCGTCGAGGGATGCCCGGCGCTCGGGCCCCTCGGGCAGGGTGAAGAAGCCGCCGCGGCAGTGCGTCGAGAACCGAAGGCCGGAGTCGGCGAGCATCTTCACGGCGGTGTCCAGACCGACCTCGTTCACCGGCTCGCGCCAGAGACCGATGGACCGCACGCCGGCATCCGCCGTCACGCGCAGCGCGGTGGCGAGGTCGGCGTACTTGATGGTGGCCTGGTTGATGGAGAGGCGGGGGTCGGCGGTCATGCGTCCACTCCGTTCAGTCGCAGCATGCCGTGCCAGCGCTCGCGCGCCAGCTCGGGCTTCTCCAGGGCGAGCGAGGCGTTGGCCAGCTCGACGATCCGCGACAGGTGCGGCAGGCTGCGCGCGGAGTGCAGACCCCCGACCATCTGGAACGCGGGCTGGTGGCCGTTCAGCCAGGCCAGGAACGCGACACCGGTCTTGTAGTAGAACGTCGGGGCGGCGAACACCTGCCGGCTGAGCTCCTCGGTCGGACCGAGGATGCGCTCATAGGCGGCGTGATCGCCGGCATCCAGCGCCTGGATCGCGGCAGACGCGACCGGCGTGATCGCGGCGAACGCACCGAGCAGGGCGTCGGAGTGGTCGCGCTTCGTCTCGTCGCTGCGCTCCTCGCTCAGCGTCCGGGAGCCGATCAGCGAGACGTAGTTGAAGTCGTCGCCGGTGAACATCCGCACGCCCTCGGGCAGCCGCTCGCGCACCGAGATCTCGGACTCGGCGTTCAGCAGGCTCATCTTCACGCCTGCGACCCTGCCCGGGTTCTCGGCGATGATGTCGAGCAGCACGCCCGAGGCGGTCTGCCAGTCGTCCGCGCCGAAGTAGCCGGCCAACTCGGGGTCGAAAGCGGTGCCGAGCCAGTGCAGCACGACCGGGGTCGTCGCGCGCGACAGCACCGCCCGGTAGACCCGCCGGTAGTCGTCGGCGGATGCCGCCACCCGAGCCAGATGACGGGAGGCCATCAGCACCGGACCGGCGCCCTGCTCCTCGGTGAACTCCAGCTGCGAGATGTAGGCGTCGATCACCTGGTCGAGCGAGATGTGCGTCTCATCGACGTGGTCGGTGTTGACGCCGACCACGACCGAGCCGCCCTCCTCGCGGGCGACCTCGGCGCTGCGCGCGATGAGCTCGCGGGTGGC
>JAITUD010000204.1 GCA_031286555.1 Microbacterium sp.
GGGATGCATTTCCGCGGCACAAGGCCCGCAGACCCATGAAACCCATCCCTGGAGCGACCGGCGCGACCGACCCCGACGACCGGTGCGGCCGATCCGCGCGCGCAGGGATGCATTTCCGCGGCACAAGGCTCGCGGACCCACGAAAAGCACCCCTCGCCTCGTCGCGGCGCGCGGGGGGGGGGGGGCAGCGACGCGCGAAACGTCCGCACGGCGAGGACGGTGCGACGCGCGGCGCAGGTCAGCGCCCTGCGGTGTCCGCCCTCGTGTCCAGCGCCAGTTCCTCGGCGTCGATCGCGGTGATCAGCTCGCGCATGACCTCTTCGCTCAGGTTGCCGGCATCCCGTTCCGCGATCAGCAGCTGCCTGCGCACGTCGAGCCACCCCTTCGACAGCGTCATGAACTCCTCGTGCGTGGGGCGGAGCATCTCCGCCTGCGCCTGCTCGGTGCTGTTCTCCACGCGCACCAGACGCTGCGCGAAGGCATCGAAAGCGTCGACCCTGTCCTGCCCGTGCTGCTGCGCCCACGACTTCCGCATGCCGCGCAGATAGGCCTTGCCCGCGTCGCGGCTGCGCGCGCGGACCGCGGCGATCTCCGCGGCATCCTCCTCTGCCTCGGTGCCGTCCGCGACGCCGAGCCGGCGGATCAGCCAGGGCAGCGTGAGCCCCTGCAGCAGCAGCGTTCCCACCGTGACGACGAAGGCCACCACGACGATCGCGTGCGCAGCATCCGGCTTCAGACCTGCGAGGTCGGCTGCCGCAGCGGCGGTCGCGAGCGTGACGACGCCGCGCATTCCCGCCCACGAGACGACCGCGTTGTCGCGCCACGACAGCGCCGGCTCGGTGAGCTCGGCGCGGATCTGCTCGGGCGACTTCATCGGACGTATGGGACGGGCGGGGCGGCCGGTGCCCGCAGCCGCGGCATCCGATCGCTCCTTTGCAGCATCTGCTCTACGCTGCATCTCGGCGAACCGGCCCGACTCGAGAGCGCGCTCCCAGCGCCGGATGCGCACCCGCTGCCACCACTGCCCCCACCTGCTGGCCGGGTAGACGAATGCGGGGCGCACGAGCAGCACCACGACGAGCACCGCGACGGAGAGCCAGAGCACACCGCCGACGCTGCCGGAGCCGAGCTCCGCGACCGCCCGCGGCAGCTGCAGACCGATGTACGCGAACACGAACGCCTCGAGCAGGAAGTCGGCCGACAGCCAGAGCGGCTTCTCCTGCTGCCGGGTCGTGTAACTCGTGCGCGGGGCGTTGAACCCGACGTACAGGCCCATCGCGACGACCGCGAGCACACCCGATCCGTTCAAGTGCTCGGCGATCGCATAGGCGCCGAACGGCGCGAGCAGGCCGAGCGTGCCATTGATCACCGGGTCGTCGCTGCGCATGCGCACCAGGTGCAGCACAGCTCCGAAGACCAGACCGATCGCGACGCCGACGATGACCGCGACGGCGAACTGCCAGATGCCGTCCCACACCGTGACCGTCCAGCCGGCGAGGACCGCCGCGAAGATCCGGAACAGCGTCAGCGAGGTGGCGTCGTTGATCAGGCTCTCACCCGAGAGCACCGACATGATGCGGCGCGGGAGACCCAGCTTGCGACCGATGGCTGCCGCGGAGACCGCATCCGGCGGGGCGACGATGGCGCCCAGCAGCAGCGCGCCGAACGGAGTGAGCGAGGGCATGATCAGCCACGCGATGAGCCCGACGACCGCTGTCGTCACCAGTACCAGTCCGATGCCGAGCCGACGGATCTGGGGCAGGCTGCGCTTGAAGCTCACGAACGAGACATCCAGCGCGGCCGAGTACAGCAGCGGCGGCAGCACCAGGATCAGCAGCAGGTGACCGTCGATGTCGAGGTCGGGCACCTGCGGGATGAGTGACGCGGCGAGCGCGACGACGGTGACCAGCAGCGGCGCGGGCCATCCCTTCCATCTGGCGATGGCCGCGACCAGCACGGCGCCGACGAGTACGTAGAAGACCTCGGCATCCATCTTTTCAGGCTACGGGGATGGAACGGGCAGCAGAAGGATCAGTCCCGCGCGGCGCGCAGGAGCGCGATGACTTCCGCGTCCGAGGTCTGCCGGAAGTCGACGTAGTGCATGCCCACCGCCATGAATCCGGCCGGCGCCCTGAGGCAGATCACTTCGTCTGCGGGGATGCCGGCCAGGGAGTCCGGGGCGGCGACGGGCGTCGCGAAGACGACAGATGCTGCGCCCCGAGCCCGGGCGATCGCGCAGCCGGCCCTCGCCGTGGCGCCGGTCGCGACGCCGTCGTCGACGACGATGGCGGTGCGGCCGTGCAGGTCTGCGGCAGGACTGCCCTCGCGGAAGAGGCCGACGCGGCGCGCGACCTCGGCGGACTCGTGTGCCGCCTTCGCGGCGAGCGCAGTCTCGTCGATGTAGCGGTGCGCGTCTTCGTTCAGGACTTGTGCGCCGTCCTCCCCGACCGCACCGACGGCGAACTCCGTGTGGCCCGGCGCTCCGAGCTTGCGCACGACGAGGACGTCCAGCGGGGCATCGAGAATCGCGGCGACCTCCGCCGCCACGGGCACACCGCCGCGCGGGAGCCCCAGCACCACGGCATCCGGCCGCGGGCGTGCGGCCAGTCGCTCACCGAGCATCCGCCCGGCCTCGCGTCGATCCCGGAACCGGTCCATGCCCTCCGGACTACGCCGGTGCCGTTCGGCGGTCAACCTCCTCCCGCTCCGGTCTCAGCAGTTGTGGGTTGGGAGCAGCCGGGCACCCGGAACCGTTGAGACCGGAACAGCCGGGCGTTTGCGCAGGACAGGGGCAGGCAGGCAGTGGGCAGAGTGCGGCGGCGCGAGAACGGACCGGGGCGCCTCAGGAATGCCGACGGCGGATGCCGGGTTGCACCCTTCGATGAGTACTGTCGCGCTTTCCGTCCTCGACCTCGTTCCGGTGCGCACCGGGCAGACC
>JAITUD010000389.1 GCA_031286555.1 Microbacterium sp.
GCGTTCCCGAGTTCGGATGCCGCGGCCTGCGCCTTCTCGAGGTCGAGGTCGGCGACCACGACGCAGGCGCCCTCGGCGGCGAGCCGGGTCGCGGTGGCCTTGCCGATGCCGGACGCCGCGCCGGTGACGAAGGCGACCCGGCCCTGGTGCGACTTGGGCTTCGGCATCCGCTGCAGCTTTGCCTCTTCGAGCGCCCAGTACTCGATGCGGAACTTCTCGGCATCCGAGATGGGGGCGTAGGTCGAGAGCGCCTCGGCTCCGCGCATGACGTTGATGGCGTTCACGTAGAACTCGCCGGCCACGCGCGCAGTCTGCTTGTTCGCACCGTACGAGAACATCCCGACGCCGGGGATCAGCACGATCAGCGGGTCCGCGCCGCGGATGGCGGGGGAGGAGGCGTCCGCGTGCGCGTCGTAATACGCCTGGTAGTCGGCCCGGTACTCGGCGTGCAGCTCATGCAGCCGTGCGATCTGCTCCTCGGCGGATGCCGTGGTGGGCAGATCCAGGATGAGGGGCTTTACCTTGGTGCGCAGGAAATGGTCGGGGCAGCTGGTGCCCAGCGCGGCCAGCGACGGCGCCTTCTCGGATGCCAGGAATTCGAGCACCGCGTCGGAGCCGGTGTAGTGGCCGAGCATGGGCTTGTCGGTCGACGCGATGCCGCGGATCGTCGGGGCGAGGGCGGCGGCACGGGCGCGGCGATCGGCCTCGGGCAGTGCTTCGTAGCCGGTGCGCACGCCGCCGAACGGCTGCGCCTTGCCATTCGACGCGATGTACGCGGCCGCGGTGTCGATGATCCAGAGCGAGTTCGCCTCGGCCTCATCGCTCGTCTCCCCCCAGGCGGTGATGCCGTGGCCGCCGAGGATGCAGCCGATCGCCCGTGGGTTGGCAGCCTTGATCTCTGCGATGTCGAGGCCGAGCCGGAAGCCGGGCCGACGCCACGGCACCCACACGACCTTCTCGCCGAAGATCGTCGTGGTGAGGGTCTCGCCGTCGGCGGCGGTCGCGATCGCGATGCCGCTGTCGGGATGCAGGTGGTCGACATGAGCGGCGTCGACCAGCCCGTGCATGGCGGTGTCGATCGAGGGGGCGGCTCCGCCCTTGCCGTGCAGGCAGTAGTCGAAGGCGGCGACCATCTCGTCCTCGCGGTCGACGCCCGGGTAGACGCCGGTGAGCGCGCGCAGTCGGTCCAGGCGCAGCACGGCGAGACCCGGCTCCTTCAGGGTGCCGAGGTCTCCGCCGGAGCCTTTGACCCACAGCAGTTCCACCGGCTGCCCGGTGACGGGGTCGGTCTCGACACCCTTCGCCGACGTGTTGCCGCCAGCGTAGTTCGTGTTCTTCGGATCGGCGCCCAGGCGGTTCGAACGTGCGAGCAGGGCGGCGGCGGTGGGGTTGGTCATAGCGGGGTTCCTTCTGTCTTCGAGGGCGCTCACGCGCCCCAGCCGGCCTGCGTGCCGCCGACGCGGTCGGCTGCGATGCGCTGCTGGTAGCCGGATGCCGCATACGCGGCCATCGGGTCGGCGGGCAGTCCGCGCGACTCGCGCCAGTCGGCGAGCGCCGGACGCACGTCGGTGTAGAACGCGTCCATGAAGACCGCGTTGGCGGCGAGCACGTCGTTCGCGGTCTGCGCGGCGGCGAGGGCCTCGCGATCGACGAGCAGCGCGCGGGCGGTCATCTCCTGCACGTTCAGCACCGAGCGGATCTGGCCGGGGATCTTGTCCTCGATGTTGTGGCACTGGTCGAGCATGAACGCCACCTCGGGGTTGTTCAGGCCGCCTCCGCGGATCACCTCGAACAGGATGCGGAACAGCTGGAACGGGTCGGCGGCGCCGACGATCAGGTCGTCGTCGGCGTAGAAGCGCGAGTTGAAGTCGAACGATCCGAGCTTGCCGAGACGCAGCAGCTGCATGACGATGAACTCGATGTTCGTGCCGGGGGCGTGGTGCCCGGTATCGAGGCACACCATCGCCTTGTCTCCCAGCGCGGCCACCTGTGCGTAGCTCGTCCCCCAGTCGGGGACGTCGGTGTGGTAGAACGACGGCTCGAAGAACTTGTACTCCAGCACCAGTCGCTGGTCGTCGCCGAGGCGGGCGTAGATCTTCTGCAGCGAGTCCTGCAGGCGTTCCTGGCGGGCGCGCATGTCGTTCTGGCCGGGATAGTTCGAGCCCTCGGCGAGCCAGATCTTCAGGTCGCGCGAGCCGGTGGCGTGCATGACGTCGATGCAGGCGAAGTGGTGGTCGATCGCCTTCTGCCGGATCGTGTCGTCCTCGTGCGTGAGGGCGCCGAACTTGTAGTCCTCGTCCTGGAAGGTGTTCGAGTTGACGGTGCCCAGGGCGACACCATGGTCCTCGGCGTGGCGGCGCAGGTCGTCGAAGTCGCACATGTCCCAGGGGATGTGCAGGGCTACGACCGGCGCCAGCGCGGTGTGCTTGTGCACCTGTGCGGCATCGGCGATCTTCTCGAACGGATCGCGCGGGGTTCCGGGCGTGCCGAACACGCGGAAGCGTGTGCCGGAGTTGCCGAAGGCCCACGAGGGGAGCTCGATCGCCTGGCGTTCGAGCTCGGACAGGATCGTCGGGGACAGAGTGCTCATGATGCGGTGCTTTCTGTGAGCGGGTCGTGTGCGGTGCGCTGGTCATGCAGATTGAAGATCTCGGTCAGCCCGATGGCGGCCTGGTCGGCCCGGCCGCCCAGGCCGATGAAGAATCGGGCCATCTCCGCCTCCCATCGCGCAGCGATGGGAGATGCGGCGAGATACGCCTGTGCGGCAGGGTCGTCATCGGTCTCGTAGTAGCCGATCAGCAGTCCCCCCTTACCGAGGAAGAGCGAATAGTTGCGCCGGCCGGATGCCGCGATCTCGGCGAGCATCTCGGACCGTACCGGGGAGTGCTGTTCGAGGTACTCGTCCTGCAGCTCGGGGCGGAGCTGCAGCTGGAAGCAGACTCTGGTCATCCCTTCACCGCTCCGCTGGTCATGCCTTCCTGGATCTGCCGGTTGAAGAAGATGTACATGATCAGCGGCGGGATCGTGATGAGCAGGATGTTGGCGAACAGCAGGTTCCACTGACTGACCGACTGCGACTGGAAGTTGTACAGCGTCAACTGGACGGTGGCGTTCTCATCGCCGGGCAGGAAGTACAGCGGCCCGGTGAAGTCGTTGAACACGGCGACGGACTGCACGACGATGACGGTGATGACGACCGGCTTGAGCAGGGGCAGCACGACCGAGAAGAACAGCCGCAGCGGCCCCGCCCCGTCGATGAGGGCGGCCTCGTCGAGTTCGCGGGGAATCGTCGCGACGAAGGCGCGGAACAGTAGGATGCAGAACGAGAGCCCGAAGGTCACCTCCACCAGGATCATGCCCGGCATGGTCTTGAACAGTCCCAGGCCCTGCAGCACCCAGATCGTCGGGACGATCGCCGGCGGGACGATGAGGCCGGCCAGCACGAAGAAGTTCATCAGTCCGTTCCAGCGGGACTGGCGGCGCTGCAGCACGTAGCCGACCATGCCGGCCAGGATCACCATCAGGGTGACACTGGCGACGGTCAGCACGGTGCTGTTGACGAAGGCGCGCAACAGCATGAAGTCACGCGTCTGGACGACTTCGGCGATGTTCTCGAAGAGCTGCCAGCCCTGCTGCGGGAGCGAGAACTCGAACAGCGATGCCTCTTGGGCGGTCTTCGACGCTGTGAGGAGGATGAAGGCGAACGGCACGATGAAGACCACGATCGAGGCGAGGATCGCGATGATCCCGGCCACGTAGCGGCTGAAGAACCTGCGTGCGGTCATACGGCGCCGGGGCTGACGGGGAGGGGTCATGCCGGGGGAGGGCTGCGTCGTGAGGGTGCGCGTGAGGGTCACGATTCGACCTGCCTCTTGTTGAGGATGTGCGACACCGGCAGGATGATCGCGGTGACGATGATGAAGAGCACGACGTTGCCGGCCGTGGACAGGCCGTAGAACCCCGCTTGGTACTGCTTGTAGATGACGGACCCGATCACGTCGCTGGTGAACCCGGGGCCGCCCTTGGTCATCGCCCAGATAAGCTCGAAGGAGCGCAGACCGCCGATCAGCGAGAGCAGGATCACGGTGCCCATGGCCGGCTGGACCAGCGGGAGCGTGATGTGCCGGAACCGCTGCCAGGCCGACGCGCCGTCGACCTTCGCCGCCTCGAAGAACTCCTGCGGGATCGCGACGAGGCCGGCGATGAAGATCAGGGTGGCGATGCCGACGCCCTTCCAGACGTCGACGAAGGCGACCGACATCAGTGCCCAGGCGGGGTCGGTCAGCCATCCGGGGCCCTCGATGCCGACGAGGGCCAGCGTCTGGTTGATGAGGCCGTCGAAGGGATCCATCAGGACCTTGAAGGTGACGCCGATGCCCACCGTCGAGACGAGCACCGGGAAGAAGACCGTGGTGCGCAGATAACCGCGGCCCAGGATCGTTGTCGTCAGCAGCAGGGCGAGGGCCAGGCCGAGCACCACCTTGAGCGCGGAAGTGACGATGCCGTAGACGAAGGTGTTGATGAACCCCTGCATGAGCATGGGCTCGGTGAAGAACTGGACGTAGTTGGCGAAGCCGATGAAGTCGATGTCGAACAGCGTCCACCGCGTGAGGCTGAAATAGAACGACGCGATGGTCGGCACCCCGAACAGCACGACGTAGAGCACACCGGTCGGGACGTAGAACCAGGTCGGATACGGGCTCTTGCCTCTTCTTCGGCTGCGTCGGGTGGGGGCTGTCCGAGGGGCTTCCCAGGTCGCTGCGGTCATCGTCCGTCGTCCTTCAAGTCGGGTCATGGGGTGCGCAGGGCGAAGGCCATTGCGCACCCCAGGGCAGGTCGAGTGCTTACCAGCCTTCGATGCCGAGCTGCTGGGCCTGCTTCTTCACGTCCTCGTCGTAGAGCGCCGCGCCGTCCTCCGCGCTGCGGATGCCGGAGCCGACCTCCACGAGGATGTTCTCCAGGTTCGGGCCCTTGATCGGCGAGAGGTACTCGAGCGCGGTTCCCGAGCGGCCGTCGTCGATGTAGCTCTGCATCTCGGTGAGCATGACGGGGACGTCATCGGGCAGTTCGCAGGTGCTGATCGCGTAGGGACCGGAGGGCTGGATGTACTCGTTCTGGATGTCGCAGCCGCCCTTCGAGGTGATGAAGGCCAGGAGCTTCTTCGCCGCCGCGAGCTTGTCGCCCTCGGTCGTCTTGGGGATGTACATGGCGTTGGGCAGCCACACCGTCAGGTTGGTGTCTTCCGCCTTCTGCGCCGGAACCGGGAAGACGCCGACGTCGTTGATGTTGTCGGGGTAGTTCTGCTTCAGCGAAGCGATCGCGCCGGTCTGCATGGGGTAGTGGGCACCCTCGCCCTTGGCGAGCATCCCGATGCCCTTGTCGAAGCGGGCCGAGGCGAAGTCCTTGTTCAGCCACCCCTCGTCGTGCGAGATCTGCAGGTCGAGGAACCCCTGCAGCGCGGGCTGGTCGGCGAACTTCTTCTTGCCCGCGGTGTATCCATCGGCCCACTTCGGGTCCTGCGCGAGCACGTTCGCGAAGTCGCCGAGGACGTAGAGCTGGCTGCTGAAGGTGTCGCCGTAGGTCTGGATGACCGCGGTCTTGCCGGCGGCCTTGATCTTGTCGTTGTTCGCGGCGTACTCGGCCCAGTCCGTGGGGACTTGCAGCCCGAGGTCGGCGTAGATCTTCTTGCTGTAGAGGATGCCGCCCGCCTGGGTGGAGCCCCATGGGGCGCCGTAGGTGCCGTTCTTCGTGGACACCGACTCGATCATGGACTTGTCGACGTCCTTCATCCATGCCTCATCGGACAGGTCGACGAGCGTCTGGTCCGGGTTGAGCGCCTGCAGCAGCGACCCGGAGTTGTAGAAGAACACGTCGTTCATCTCTCCGGTGGCCAGCTTCGTCTTGGTGAGGTTGTCGCCTTCGGTGCCGGCCGGCTGGGTCTCCAGTTTGACGGTGATGCCGGGGTTCTCGTCCTCGAACGCGGCGATGAGGGCATCGGCCGCGGTGGTGTCGTCCTCAGCCATCGGCATGAGGAGGGAGATCTTCACGTCGCCGTCGGATGCCCCGGAGCCGCCCGAACTGCACGCGGCGAGAGGAAGGGAGAGGGCGGCGACGCCGAGTAGGGCGACGGCCACGCGGCGCGAACGATGATTGCGGGTCATGTCTTGGGTGCCTTTCGTGAGGGGAGCTTCGTTGCTGACGCAGTCACAGAACGGTTCGCTGTTGAAACCATTCAATTCCGGTACGGTAGTGGGCGCCGTCCACGTCTGTCAACTCGTCCGACACGGTTTGACAGCGAGCGATGAATCGATTCATGATCTTGGGACAGATCCAGCCCGCTCACACCGAGGAGAGCACCAATGAGCATCAGCCGAGTCAGTCGGATCACGACCGATGCCCCCTACGGCAGCGACGTCGTCGCCTCGTCCACCCCGGCCATCGGCTGGGTGACGGAGTCCGATGAGAAAAGCTGGATCCAGTCTGCGGCTGACGTCGAGGTCTCCGTCGGCGAGGAGCAGCAGGTGGCCCGTATCGAGGGCCGCGAATCGGTGCGGGTCGCGTGGCCTTTCCGCGCCCTGCGCCCGCGTGAGACGGCGACCGTGCGCGTGCGTGTGGCGGGAGCAGACGGCGAATGGACCGACTGGAGTCGGCCGCGGAGAGTAATCGCAGGGCACCTTGCCGACGGGGAGTGGATCGCGCACACGATCTCTGCGCCGGAACCCGATGGTTATGCGCAGCCGCGACTGCTGCGCGTGGAGTTCACCGTGCCCGGCTCGATAGCGCGCGCGACGCTCTACGCCACCGCCGTCGGTGTCTACCAGGTCGCCGTCAACGGCACCGACGTCGACGATCACGTGATGAAGCCGGGCTGGACCGCATACCAGGAGCGCGTCGTGCACGAGAGCACGGATGTCACGGCGCTGTTGCGAAACGGGGAGAACGCGATCGGCGTGCGCCTGGCCGGCGGCTGGGCGACACAGCACTACGGGTTCGCCGGGAACTGGCATCCGATCTACGCCGAGCAGCCGCGCTTCGCCGCGCAACTGGTCATCGAGCTCACGGACGGCACGTCCCAGGTGGTCATGACGGACGAGCACTGGCGCACGTCGAGCGGCCCGATCACCGAAAGCAACCTCTACAACGGGGAGTCCTACGACGCCCGCCTGGCCGTGGTCGACAGCGCGGGTCGTGGTTTCGCGGAGGCCGGATACTCGGCGTCCGACTGGGCGGCGGTGACCATCGCCGAACCCGTGCCGGTGCCCGAGGCGCAGGTCTCGCCGTTCGTCCGCCGCATCGAAGAGGTCGGCGTGAGCGACGTGATCACGACGCCGAGTGGGCGAACCGTTCTCGATTTCGGGCAGAACCTGGTCGGCAGGCTGCGCCTGCGCGTGAGCGGCCCCGCGGGGACCGTCATCACACTGCGACATGCCGAAGTCCTCGAACACGGCGAGCTCGGCGTGCGCCCGCTGCGAGAGGCGAGGGCCACGGACATGTACACGCTCTCCGGGCGGGGCGCGGAGGTCTGGGAGCCGGAGTTCACCTTCCACGGGTTCCGCTTCGCCGAGGTCGAAGGCTGGCCGGGCGAGCTGGACCCGGACGCGATCACCGCGGTCGTCATCCACAGCGACATGGAGCGCACCGGATGGTTCAAGACCTCGCATCCGCTGCTCGATAGGCTCCACGAGAACGTGGTGTGGGGGCTGCGCGGTAACTTCCTCAGTATCCCCACCGATTGCCCTCAGCGTGACGAGCGCCTGGGGTGGACGGGGGACATCCAGGTGTTCGCGCCCACGGCCAGCTTCCTCTACGACGTGCGCGGCTTCCTGGACTCGTGGCTGAAGGATCTCGAGATCGATCAGGTGGACGGCGTGGTGCCCTTCGTCGTGCCGAACGTGCTCGGCCCGGCCAGGCCGGCAGCGGCCTGGGGGGACGCCGCGACGATCGTGCCCTGGGTGATGCACGAGCGGTTCGCCGATCTGGAGCTGCTGCGCCGGCGGTATCCGAGCATGAGGGCCTGGACGGATGCGCTCGTGGCGCGAGCCGGCGAGCGCAGGCTGTGGGAAGGATCGTTCCAGTTCGGGGACTGGCTCGACCCGGATGCTCCGCCGCAGAATGCGGCCAAGGCCAAGACGGATCCCGACATCGTCGCGAGCGCCTATCTCTTCCGCTCCGCGCAGATCGTTTCGCAGGCGGCCGGTCTGCTCGGCGAGGGCGACGATGAACGTGCGTACGCCACGCTGGCCGATGAGGTGCGTCAGGCGTTCGCAGCCGAGTACATCACGCCGGCGGGGCGGATGATGTCCGATGCCCAGACGGCGTACGCGCTGGCGATCATGTTCGATCTCGTCGATCCTTCGCTCCGCCAGGAGCTCGGGGATCGTCTGGCGACGCTGACCCGGGCGAACGGATACCACATCGGCACCGGGTTCGTCGGCACGCCGATCATTCAGGACGCGCTCACCCGCACCGGTCACCTCGAGTCGGCACGGCGGCTGCTGCTGCAGACGAGCAACCCGTCCTGGCTGTACCCGGTGACGATGGGCGCCACCACGATCTGGGAGCGGTGGGACTCGATGCTGCCGGACGGCTCCATCAACCCGGGGGAGATGACCTCCTTCAACCACTACGCGCTCGGTGCCGTGGCGGACTGGTTGCACCGGACGGTCGCCGGACTCGCACCGGCCGCGCCCGGATACCAACGCCTCACGATCGCGCCGCACGTGCTGCGCGGGGTGGACAGTGCTTCGGCGGAGCACAGCACGCCGTACGGCCATGCTCGATCCGGGTGGGAGCGACGCGGCGAGGTGATCGTCGTCGAGGCGGTCATCCCGCCGAACACGAGCGCCGACGTGTTGCTGCCCGACGGTGCGACGCTTGTCGTCGGATCGGGAACGTACGCCTGGGAGGTGCGCATGGCCACAGACCTGCAAGCGGCTGCCGCAGTCTCGCTCTCGTCGACGCTCGACTGCATCATCGATGACGAGCCGGCGCACGGCGTGCTCATGGCGGAACTCATGCGCATCGACGACGGTGCGGGCGACATCGTTCGCTCGCACACCTCCTGGGGTGCGGGCACGACGGTCGCCGAACTGCTGCAGTCGTTCGTGGGCGCGGACCTGACCGAGGCAGTCGCCGAGGGCTTCGCGGACCTGAACGAGCGCCGGGGCGCGGGCGTCCGGAACGGGGGCTGAGTGCGCCGAGGAGAGACCCTGCGCATGCCGTACACTCGCGGTCACATCGTGTTCGGAGGAGGAGAGCAGTGGCAGTGAGTGTGCGGGATGTCGCAGCTGCAGCCGGTGTGTCCGTCGGCACGGTCTCCAACGTCCTGAACCGCCGGGAGAAGGTCGCCGCGTCGACGGTGGAACGGGTTCAGGCCGCGATCGAGGAGTTGGGTTTCGTCCGGAACGATGCGGCCAGGCAACTCAGGGCCGGCCGCAGTCGCAGCATCGGTCTTCTCGTCCTGGACGTGAGTAACCCGTTCTTCGCTGATGTGGCCCGCGGCGCCGAGGAGCGCGCCGACCTGGAGCACATGTCGGTGCTCCTCGGCAACAGTGATGAGGATCCGGTCAGGGAGGCGCGCTATCTGGAGCTGTTTCAGGAACAGCGGGTCAACGGCGTGCTGATCACACCCGCCTCGGCGGAGACGGCCACACTGACCCGGCTGACCGAGTCGGGTATCGGCGTCGTGCTGGTGGACCACGAGATCCCCGGAAGCGACTTCTGGTCGGTCGCCGTGGATGACGTCGAGGGCGGATACCTGGCGGTGGCGCACCTGTTGGCTATCGGCCGGCGCCGGATCGCCTTCGTCGGAGGCCCCTCGTCTTTCGCGCAGGTGGCGAATCGTCTGATCGGCGCCAGACGCGCAGTGGACGAGGTGCCTGGTGCCGAGCTTGAGGTGATCGAGATGCCGGCACTCAGCGTGTTGCACGGTCGCGCGGCCGGTGGAGGGATCGTCGCCAGGGCGGCCGCGGGCAGACCGGATGCGATCTTCGCGGCCAACGATCTGCTCGCCGTGGGGTTGATGCAGGCGCTGACGATGCGCAGCACTGTGCGCATCCCCGAGGACATTGCGCTGATCGGCTACGACGACATCGACTTCGCATCTTCGACCGTGGTGCCGATGAGTTCCATCCGTCAGCCAGCACGTCTGATCGGGTACACGGCCATGGAGCTGCTGCTGAAGTCCATGGACGGTGCGGATGAGCCGGGCGAGCGGCGGGTGCGTTTCCAGCCGGAGCTGGTCGTGCGCCACTCGACCGTGGGATGAGCTCTGCAGTTCCCGGATGGTCTCAGCCCCGCAGCATCCGAAACGGGTGTGCGTGTCGGATCCGGGGCGAGGGCTCGGTTCGCCTGACCCTGATCGACCCGTTATGATGGACGGACGTGCGCAGCTGAGGCTTCGCGCATGGAGACGTCGCATAGTCAGGCCTAGTGCACCACCCTGCTAAGGTGGAGTCCCCTCACGGGGACCGAGGGTTCAAATCCCTCCGTCTCCGCCAATGCGAAAGGCCCCCAGGACGAAGTCCTAGGGGCCTTTCGCATTGGCGCAGACGGGTGGCACTTCGAACAACAGGGCCCCACGCGGCCCGAGGCTCCGCGCGCCGCCCACTTCTCGAGTCGCGACCCGATCTTCTCAACGAGGCGGCGCGTGGAGTGGCCGCGTGGGACTCAAATCCCTCGCGAGCCGCGAGCCGCGAGCCGCGCGCCGGCCCCGGCCCGCGCCGGACGCATTCCCCGCGCCACCCGCGCACCGGGCCCGAATTGTCCGGCCCACCGCTCCGCCCCTAACCTCGACCATTGACGGATGCGTCCATCGACGGACGCGCCTGAGGACGGAGAGACGAACGTGCCGATTCACAGCGCCCTGATCGTCGGTGGCGGGTTCACCGGACTCTCGACGGCGATCGCCCTCGCCCAGTGCGGGGTGCAGGTCTCCCTCGTCGACAGGGCGCCCGAGTGGACTCGCGTCGGCCACGGGATCACGATCCAGGGCAACGCCCTGCGAGCTTTCGCGGAGATCGGCGTCATCGACGAGGTGCTCGCCGTCGGCGAGCCGGAGGACTCAGTCACGCTGTACTTCGCGGACGGACGGGTCATGGCCGAGATGCCGACGCCCCGCACCGGCGGCGACGACCTGCCTGCGACCATCGGCGCCCTCCGCCCCGACGTCCACGAGATCCTGGTGCGCAGGGCTGAGGCTCTCGGCGTCGAGATCCGACTCGGACTCGAACTGGTGTCGTTCGAGAACGGTGAGGACTGGGCGTCATCCGTGCTCTCCGACGGCACCGCGGAGAACTGGGACGTCATCGTCGTCGCCGAGGGCATCACGTCGCAGACCAGGCCGAAGCTCGGAATCACCGAGGACCGGGCCCCGAGCGGGCTCGGCATCTGGCGCGCTGTGACCTCCCGCACGCCGGAGATGACGGGCGGCATGGCCTTTCCCTCCGACGGCAGCGGGGCCTTCAAGGTGGGCTACACGCCGGTCGGAGCCGACGAGTGCTACATCTTCGTGCTGTGCCCGCCGGAGCGCCCGGACAACGGCCTCGAGGACTGGCAGGAGGTGCAGCGCCTGATGGCGAACTTCCACGGTCCGTTCGACCGTCTGCGCGAATCGGTCGGACCCGACACATTCCTGAACTTCCAGGAGATCGAGTGGATCTTCGTCGAGGGTCCGTGGCATCGGGGCCGTGTCATAGCGCTCGGCGAAGCCGTGCACGCCGTCCCGCCGCTGATCGCGCAGGGCGCTGCGCAGTGCGTCGAGGACGCGGTCCTGTTCGCCGAGTACGTCACCACGGACGGCGACTTCGAGACTCAGGTCGCCGCGTTCCATGAGCGGCGGGTGCGTCGCGTGAAGGGCGTGGTGGATGCTTCGCTGCAGCTCGCGACCTGGGAGCTGAACCCCGGGACTCCGGGTGCGGACCCCGGCAGGGTGATGGGGGAGGCGCTCGGCGCGCTGATCCCGGCGCCATGACCCTCCACCCGGATAGGGTGACGAGGTGACAACCCCCGCTGCTTCACGCCCCCGCACGCCTCACGTCGGCGCCGTCTACTTCATCGGGCGGGCGATTCTGCGGCCGGTGTTTTGGGTCCTCTATCGCCCGCGCATCGTCGGGCGGGCGAACCTCCCCGAGCGCGGCGCGGTGCTGCTGGTCAGCAATCATCTGTCGTCGCTCGACACGCTCATCATCCCGACATCCGCGACCCGTCCGGTGCAGTTCCTCATCAAGGCGTCGTATTTCGCGGGATCGGGCATGATCGGACGGTTCAAGCGCTGGTTCTTCGGATCGATAGGCGGCGTGCCGGTGCACCGCGCGACCGGACGGGACGCCCGTGCAGCGCTCGATGCGGGCAGCAGCATCCTGCGCGCCGGCAGCGTGTTCGCGGTGTTCCCCGAGGGCACCCGGTCACGTGACGGCAAGCTGCACGATGGGCACGGCGGCGCGGCCTGGATGGCGCGCGACACGGGCTCGGCGGTCGTGCCCGTCGGCCTGATCGGCACCGGCGCGGTGAAGCCTCTGAGTCATCTGCTGCCGGGGAGGCCGCGGGTGGAGGTGCATTTCGGCGAGCCGCTCGATCTGACCGATCTCGAGAGCGTCCCGGACGGCAGGGCCCGTCGCGAGATCACCGAGCGCATGATGGCCGCGATCGCTCGCCTGAGCGGGCAGGAGCGCTCAGGAAGCGTGAATGCGACCTCGCGCGACTGATTCCCAGTCGTCACCTGCTAGCATGAGGTGTTCACAGGGA
Organism: Microbacterium sp.; assembly: GCA_031286555.1. Lineage (GTDB taxonomy): Bacteria > Actinomycetota > Actinomycetes > Actinomycetales > Microbacteriaceae > Microbacterium. The sequence continues at coordinate 12,745 of JAITUD010000389.1, forward strand.
ACGGGAGTGTCACATCCTCCTCGCCCCTGCCTCGCCCCGTTCACGGGCCTCCGCGCGCATAACGCGCCCCACCGACTTCCTCCTGCGACCGGCCAAAGATGGCGCGGATCGCGAATCACTGAAAGACTGTTACACATCTTCATCTCTGCAGCACCCGCTTCGGCGCTCTCCTGGCGCCAGGCCGATCACGACGTTCACGTCGCCACTCGCGACGGTGAGTACGCCGGCCATGTCGTCATCGACTCCGACGACCATGTTCTCGTCTTCGGGCCCGTCGGCGAGCACCTCGCCGCATCCGCCTCTCTGGATGCCGCGCGCAGCGCGCTCGAGGCCCACACGACCCCTGCGCCGGACCACCTGTCCGCGCAGCTCCATACCCCGCGCCGGCGTCGCCGACGCGGTTTCACGGATCACTCCCGTGGTCCCAGACAACGAAGGAATGACGTCATGGCCACTGGCACCGTCAAATGGTTCAACGCAGACAAGGGCTTCGGCTTCATCGCTCCCGACGACGGCTCCGCCGACCTGTTCGCGCACTTCAGCGCGATCCAGGGCAACGGATACCGCAGCCTGGACGAGAACCAGAAGGTGGAGTTCGACGCAGAGCAGGGCCCCAAGGGCATGCAGGCGGCGAACATCCGTCCCCTCTGATCTCTGATCACTGACGCGAGCGGGCGGTCGGACCTCGGTCCGGCCGCCCGTTCCGCATGTCGGGATCCATGCAGGTTGCGGAATGTGACCCCGCGTACTGTGAGGGGAAGCGATCGGCAGCCGCCTTTGGCTTCGTCCCGATCGTTCCCGACGGTCGGTCACACCTAAGGCGCCGATCATCTCCATCGCACCCTCCGTCGCACCCTCGACACTCGGACCCATCCGGCAGACCTACGCCCGTGCGGAGGACTTCCCGCCCGTCACCCGTGCCTACTCGCACGTCTCGCAGGTCGTGCGCGAGACGGGCCTGCTGCGTCGCACGCCGTGGTTCTACATCGCGGTCGGCGCGGCCATCGCCGTCGCGTTCGGCGGGGCGATCGCCGGCTTCATCCTGCTCGGCGACAGCTGGTTCCAGCTGCTCATCGCCGGAGCGCTCGGCGTGCTGTTCACCCAGGTCGCGTTCCTCGCGCACGAGGCCGCGCACAGGCAGATCCTCGCGACAGGGCCGGCGAACGACAGGCTGGCGCGCGTGCTGGCCTCCTTCGTCGGCATCAGCTACTCGTGGTGGGACTCGAAGCACAGCCGGCATCACGCCAACCCGAACCGCGTCGGCAAGGACCCCGACATCGAGGTCGACACGATCTCGTTCCTGGATGAGGATGCTGCGCAGGCGAGGGGCCTCCGCCGCCTGATCACCCGCAAGCAGGGCTGGCTGTTCTTCCCGCTGCTCACCCTCGAGGGCGTCAACCTGCACGTGCTGAGCTTCCGTCATCTCGCTGGCCGTGGTGAGGTCAAGGGGCGCTGGGCCGAGACGGGCATGATCGCGGCGAGGTTCGCCCTGATCCTGACGCCGATCTTCCTGCTTCTTCCGCTGGGCATGGCGTTCGCGTTCGTCGGGGTCATGCTCGCGGTCTTCGGCGTGTACATGGGGGCATCCTTCGCGCCGAACCACAAGGGCATGCCCGTCATCGATCGAGACGCGAAGCTGGACTTCTTCTCGAAGCAGGTGCGCACCTCGCGCAACATCCGCGGCGGGTGGTGGGCGACCTGGCTCATGGGCGGTCTGAACTACCAGGTGGAGCATCACCTGTTCCCGAGCATGGCCAGACCGCATCTCGCGCAGGCCAGGGAGATCGTCCGCGAGTACTGCCGCACCAACGATGTGCCGTACACCGAGACGTCGCTCTGGCGCTCCTACGCCATCGTCATCGACTACCTCAACCGTGTCGGCCTCGCCGCTCGCGACCCCTTCGACTGCCCGATGGTCTCGGAGTTCCGACGGGTCTGAGACCGGCTCGGCCGCCGCCCCGGCGACACCGTCTTTTGCCGGGTGCCCGGGGCGTGCTTGAATCCATCCATGGGGCTGGGGCCTGGGGAACTGGAATCAGAGCGCGTCACTCGCGTGCTGCGGGACGACATCGTATTGGGAAGACGCTTGCCGAACTCGCGGCTCGTGGAGCGGGATCTCGCGGCGGAGCTGAGCGTCTCGAGGCTGCCTGTGCGCGAGGCGATCCGACGACTGAACGTCGAGGGGATCGTGCTGTCGCGACCGCGCACCTGGGCGGTCGTGCGTGACTTCACCGCACACGACGTGCGTGAACTGGGAGTCGTGCGCATCGCGATCGAGAACGCGGCCTTCGCGGTCGCCGCCGAGAACTGGGAGCCGGACGGCCTGGCCGGAGTCGCCGCCCTGCTCGAGGAGGAGGAGACGGCCGCGGAGTCGGGGGATGTCGTGCAGACGAACCTCACCTCGGGACGCTTCCATCGGGCCGTGATCGAGCTGTCGGTCAACCAGATGATCACTGAGGTCATGAGCGTGTTCGAGACCCGGTTCCGCCGCGCCTTCGGCCGCAACGCCGACCTGGGCGCCCACATCGGCGCCCACCGGGCGATCATCGAGGCTCTCGCCGAGCGGGATGCTGCGCGCGTGTGCGAGCTGAACCGCGCCCACCTGCAGGCGGCCTGCGACGAGGCCGTGATGCTCTGGGATGAGGGAGCCACGACGGCCGGGTGACTCGGGACTGTCCCGACGTCGGACCCGCCGGGTACGCTCATGACAGGAGGTGTCGTGGGACGTACAGCGGATGCCATCGCGGAAGGCGTCGCGATCGCTACATCGGCGGCGCGCCTTGCTGTGAAGAACCACATCCTCGTCGGCACGATCGCCCAGGGGGGTGCCTTCGACCTCGAGAAGTACTCCGGCGATGCGCGTGACGTGCTGCGCGCGATGGCCGCCGAATCCGACGAGGCGGCCGAGCACCTCACCGCATTGCGCAAGCGTGCCAAGGGCCGCCATTCCGACCCGGTGGGCACCCACGACTACCGCGACCGCGACGTGCGCAATCTCAAGCGCCGAGCCCGACAGTCCACGGCTGTCGCGCAGCGCCTGCGCGAGATGGCCGACGACCCGGAAGAGCTCCGCGAACTGGTCGAATCCGCCCGGGCCGCGGCCTGGGCCGACGTCCGGGGCAACCTCGACCGCCGGCTGCGCGTCGAGGGGATGCGCCCTGATCAGGACCCGCAGTACGCGTCGATGCGCGAGGCGCGGATGCAGGCGCTGAAGCTCGTCGACCTGCAGGCGCTCTCGTCGCAGCAGCGCAGTCGTCGCAAGCAGGCGGACAAGCTCGCGAAGGAGGCGGCGAAGGCCGAGGCCAAGGCCGAGAAGCCCTCGCGATGGGGCCGGAAAGCCGCCGCGAAGAGCTGAATCGGCCTCGATTCGTGTTCCTGCGGAACCTGTTGTAGGCTTTTCTTCGGCCCGCTGAGGGCCGTGCGCCTGTAGCTCAATGGATAGAGCATCTGACTACGGATCAGAAGGTTGGGGGTTCGAGTCCCTCCAGGCGCGCACTGTGTTGAGACAGTATAGGAAGCCCCGGACGGTGTCCGGGGCTTTCGTCTTTCCTGGGGAGACTCATGACCGAACAGCGCGTCACCGCTGAGCGTCTCGTGCGCCGGTTCGCTCGCGAGACCAATCTGCTGGTCGCGGGACGGGCGTTCGCGGTGCACGGCGACGACGCGGTCGCGGACGAGCTGCGGCGCCTGATCCCCGCGCTCGGCGGGCACCTCGGCGACAGCGGTGTCACGTTCGCACCGGGGGAGACCCACGAGATCCTCATCGACGGGGCACCGCTGCCTGCGCGCACGTCTGCGGAGGCTCGCGTGGACAGCGCCGGCGCGCACATGCCGGTCTCCGCCCTGGTCGCCGCACGCCTGCGCGAGGAGGGTCTGGTGCGCGGCATCCGGATCGGCATCGCCATGGTGCTCGAGCCGAAGACCGCGCAGCTCGCTCTCCTGCTGCGCGACGCCGGTGCCGAGGTGGCCGTCTATGCGCACCCCGACGAGCTCGACGTCGACGTGGCCCGGGTGCTGCGCGCCCGCGGCATCCCGGTCGACGGCGATCCGGCGCTCGCGGGAGCTGCGGAGCGCGCCGCAGCGATCGCGTTCCTGCGCCGCGGATTCGATCTGCTGCTCGACGACGGCTCGCATCTGATCCGTCTCGCGCACGAGGAGGGACTCGCGGGCACTCTGCGCGGCGCCGCGGAGGAGACCACCAGCGGCCTCACGCCGCTGCGGGTCATGCAGCGCGAGGGACTGCTGCGCATCCCCGTGATCGCGGTGAACGACGCCGCCATGAAGACCTCCTTCGACAACCGCTACGGCACTGGGCAGTCCTGCGTGTTCGCCATCGCCGACGTGCTCGACGCCGCCGGCATCGGCCTGCGCGACCAGCCCGCCGTCGTGATCGGCTACGGCCCGGTCGGCGAGGGCGTCGCCGCGCACCTGCGCGCGCTCGGTGCCGAGATCGCCGTCGCCGAGACCGACCCGGTGCGTGCACTGAGGGCTGCGCACGACGGCTTCCGCATCGGTCCGCTGGCCGAGCTCGCCCCCGGAGCGCTGGTGATCTCCGCGACCGGAGCGCCGCACACGGTGGATGCCGCGACGCTGCGCGCGGCGCGCATCGTGGCCGTCGCCGGAGGCGTGCCCGGCGAGGTCGACGTCGACTCCTCCTCGCTGGTCTCGGCCGGTGAGCACCTCGACCACGCAGGTGACGGCGCCCTGCTGATCGCCCGCGGCGGCTGCGTGAACCTGGCCGCGGCCGAGGGCAACCCGATCGAGATCATGGATCTCTCCTTCGCCGTGCAGCTCGGCGCCGTCGAGCAGCTGCTCACCGCCGGTCTCGCAGCCGGCGTGCACGCGTTCCCCGCCGAGGCGGACGCTGCGATCGCCCAGGCCGCCCTCGCGGCCCGCGGCGACCGCATCGATCGGCGCAGCACGGCCCAGGTCGAGGCGCAGGCCGACTGGCGCTCGCCGCGCTACGCCTCCGCCGGCGACGAGGGGGCTCAGGCATGATCACCGTCTACTCCGCCGGCCTCGTCGTCCCCGTCACGGCACCGCCGATCCCCGACGGTGCCGTCGCCGTGCGCGACGGCCGCATCGTGCACGTGGGCGAGCGCGCCTGGGTGCTCCGCTCGCTCGACGAGCGCGGTGCCTCCTACGACGAGGTGCACTGGCCCGGCATCTTGACGCCCGGCCTCGTCAACGCGCACACGCACCTGCAGTACACCGGCATGGCGGTCGTCGGCCAGGGCCGGTACTCCGGCTTCGACGACTGGGTCGCCGCGTTCGACCCGGTCTACGAGGGCGGCAGGGACTGGGCGGCGGATGCCGCAGCAGGTGCAGAGCTGGCTCTGCGCAGCGGCACCACGGCGGTCGCCGACGTCGTCACCGACCCGTCTGCGGCATCCGCTCTGCACGATGCCAGGCTGCACGGCATCACCTACTGGGAGGTGATGAGCTGGACCAACGCCGACTGGGCGCGCACCGGGCGCGCGCAGGTCGAGCAGGCGCTGGACGCGCTGCCCACGCCTCCCGGCACCGGCCTGTCGCCGCACGCACCGTACTCGCTGGACATCGAGCCGCTGCTGGAGATCCCCGACATCGTGCGCGAGCGGGGAGGGCGCATCCACATCCACCTCGGCGAGGCGGCGTTCGAGAACGAGTTCGCGCACGAGCATCCGCAGGCCTGGCACACGGCGGGACTGGCGAGCTTCCAAGAGCTGCGCAAGGCCGGCTTCGGCACCAGCGCCACCGAGTTCGTCGACCAGCTCGGCGTGCTCGGACCGGACTGCCACATCGCGCACGGCGTGTACATGAGCGCCCGCGACCGTGCCATCCTGCGCGAGCGGCGCACCGCCGTCGCACTGTGCCCGCGGTCGAACGCCGTGATCGGCCTCGAAGAGCCGCCCATCGCCGCCTACCTGCGCGAGGGCAGCCCGATCGCCGTCGGCACCGACTCGCTTTCGTCCAGCCCCTCGCTCGACCTGATGGCGGACGTCGCCGAGCTGGCGCGCATCGCGCGCTCGCAGGGCTACACCGACCGCGACCTGCACGCCCGGCTGCTGGGCGCCGCCACCATCGGCGGCGCGCATGCGATGGGCATCGACGTCGGCCCCGACCGCACCGGATACCTCGCGGTCGGTGCGCTCGCCGACCTGACCTTCTTCGACGTCCCCGCAGGTCCCGACGCCATCGCCGAGCTCGTCGAGGCGGGCGCGGGCCGCGCCGCAGCCACCGTCGTGGCGGGCGAGGTGCGGTTTGCGCGCGAGGATGTTCCGGTTCCTGAGCGAGCGAAGCGAGACGAAGGACGTGGAGAGGCATGACCATGAGACCTGCGACCGCCGAACGCCTCGACCTCGCCCCGCACCCCGAGGGCGGCTGGTTCCGGCGCACCTGGACCAGCCCCATCGCCGTCGAGACGCCGAACGGCGCGCGCCCGGCCGGCACCTGCATCCACTACCTGCTGCAGCCCGACGAGAGCAGCGCCTGGCACGTGGTCACCAGCGATGAGCTGTGGCTCTGGCACGGCCCCGGCCGGCTCGAGCTGAGCCTCGGCGGCAGCGGTGCGGAGCCGGGGGAGGCGACCCCGATCGTGCTCGGCCCGGGCGAAGCCGCGCAGGTTCTCGTCCCGGCCGGCGTCTGGCAGGCCGCGCGCCCGCTCGACGTCGCCGAAGTGCTCGTCTCGTGCTTCGTGTCGCCAGGTTTCGACTTCTCAGACTGGCGACTCGCCTCCGACGTACCCTTGAACCCGAACCCGACCTCTCTTCAGGAGTGAACCGTGCCCGTTTCCCGCACTCTCCGCCGCGCCGCCCTCGCCGCCATCGCGGTCGCGGCCGCCGTCTCCCTGGCCGCCTGTTCCAGCACCCCGTCGGCGTCGCCGTCGGCCGGTGCCGCTGACGGCTCGCTGCCCACCGTCACCGCGGGCAAGCTGACCATCGCCACGGGCCAGCCGAACTACGAGCCGTGGTTCGTCGATGACAAGCCGGAGAACGGCAAGGGCTTCGAGGGAGCCGTCGCGAACGCCGTGGCCAAGGAGCTCGGCTTCGACGCCAAGGACATCACCTGGGTGCGCACCGGCTTCGACGAGGCGATCGCGCCCGGCCCGAAGGACTGGGACGTCAACATCCAGCAGTTCTCAGTCACCGACCAGCGCAAGAAGGCCGTCGACTTCTCGTCGCCGTACTACACGACCACGCAGGCCGTCGTCGTGCTGGACGACTCGCCCGCCGCCAAGGCCACCACGGTCGACGAGCTGAAGAAGATCAAGGTCGGCGTCGCCGCCGGCACGACCAGCTACACCGTCGCCAAGGACCAGCTCGGCGAGAAGGGCCTCAGCGTCTTCAACACCGTCGACGATGTCGTGCTGGCGCTCAAGAGCGGTCAGATCGACGCGATGGTCACCGACCTGCCCGGTGCGTTCTACGTGACCGGCGCCCAGATCGACAACGCCACCGTCTCGGGTCAGTTCGCCAGCACCGACGGCGGCGACGACTTCGCGTTCGTGCTGCCGAAGGGCTCGGCGCTGACCGCCGACGTGTCGAAGGCCGTCGACACGCTGCGCGAGAACGGCACCCTCGACGAGCTGCAGCAGAAGTGGCTCAGCGACGCGGTCGACGTCCCCGTCCTGAAGTGAGCAACACCACCGCCGACGCGACGTGGCAGCCGAGTGACCTCGAGCTGTCGCGCCGCGCTCTGCGGCGCCGTGCCACCACGCGATCGGTCCTGATCGCCCTCATCAGCAGCGTCGTCCTCATCGGCGTCATCGTCGCGATCCTCGTGAACACCCCCGGGTGGACCGTGGTGCGCGAGACGTTCTTCGACCCCGAGATCGCGCTGGCGAGCATCGGCCCGGTGTTCCAGGGCCTGCTGGTGAACATCGTCGTGCTGCTCATCGCCGCCGTCGGCGTCGCGATCCTCGGCACTCTGCTCGCCGTCATGCGCACCCTGCGCGGCCCGGTGTTCTTCCCGCTGCGCACCCTCGCCGCGGCGTACACCGACTTCTTCCGCGGCGTGCCGGTGCTGATCGTGCTGTACCTGGTGGGCTACGGCATCCCGGCGCTGATGATCTTCCCGCGGATGCCCGCGGTGTTCTGGGGAACCATCGCGATCATCATCTGCTATTCGGCCTACGTCGCCGAGGTGCTCCGCGCCGGCATGGAGGCGGTGCATCCGTCGCAGCGCGTCGCCGCGCGGTCGCTCGGGCTCAGCCACGCGCAGACGCTGCGGATGGTCGTCATCCCGCAGGGCGTGCGCAAGGTGATCCCCGCCCTGATGAACGACTTCGTGTCGATGCAGAAGGACGTCGGTCTGATCTCGATCCTCGG